>DGOK01000045.1 GCA_002389385.1 Rhodospirillaceae bacterium UBA4468
TTATCAACAATAGTCATCAGCGTTGTACTAAACAATTGCTTGCTTGGCACGGCCCCAACCGAAGAAGTCCGACCGGAGGAGCGCGCTTTTAGTGCGCACGCACCGGCTTGTCAAACCCCATTCGTATGAGGACGAAGATTATATCTCCAATCGGCCGATTGAGTAATCCGTGTGTCTATGGAAAACTTTAAACATGCGTTTGGCCTTGGCCGACAATGGGTGGTATATGATGATGCGCTGCCTTTAGCAAGCGTAGTTTGATAAAAATATTAAGGAGATTACATCTTGGAGCAACTTTTACGCCGACGATCACATATATGGTATATCTGCTTCGCTCTGGCAGCACTATTGGTAGTGTCCGGATGCACCCAAACGGCCCAATTACAAAGTGGTAGCAGTTCAAATAACGCTTCCAACGGCACCACACCGAATACCAGTGCTTTTCCCGATATCCCGATTCCCGAGGGCGCAAATATGATTGTAGATCGTACACTTATCGTCGGAACCCAGAATTGGTTTGGGCAATTGGCCTTAAATGCTAATCAAGGCACTGTCGCAATCTTCGATTTTTATCGCAATCGCCTACCCCAATTTGGATGGGATGAGATCACATCTGTACGTGCACCAACAAGTGTACTCACCTATGAGCGAGAAGATCGAATTCTTCAAATGCAAATCAGCACGATCACATTAAGAGGCTCAGAGATTCTCATCACCGTGTCACCACGTGGGAAACCCGCACCTTCCGGGAGCAATGCACCCGTCATACGTTCAAATTAAACCGATCTATCCCAATACACATAAAATTTAAGCAGGAGAATTAAGATGCCGGATGTCGTCATCATAGACGGAGTGAGAAGTCCTATTGGTCGATTCGGTGGAGGACTATCAAAAGTTCGTCCAGATGATCTGTTAGCAGAAGTATATAAAGCTTTGGCAATCAGAACCGGGATTGATCCTGCGCTCATTGATGAAGTCTATGCAGGATGCGGTAATCAGGCTGGAGAAGATAACCGAGACGTAGCGCGAATGGCGTCGCTATTAGCCGGTTTTCCAAAAGAAGTTCCAGGTGTCACCATCAATCGTAACTGCGCATCAGCGTTGGATGCGGTCAATTCCGCAGCACGATGTATCGCAACCGGTGAAGGCGATATTTACTTTGGATCTGGCGTCGAATGCATGAGCCGCGCCCCTTGGGTCATGGGTAAACCTGACCGGGTTCCAACCAATCAAGCGCCAAAGATGTGGGACACAACAGTAGGTTGGCGTTTTAATAATCCGAAAATGGACGAAATGTATCCAATCATTTCATTGGGTGAAACAGCCGAAAACATCGCCCGCGAGATGCAGATTAGTCGCGCAGAACAGGACGCTTTCGCCATTGAAAGTCAGAACCGTGCTGTCGCGGCAATGAACGCTGGCGCCTTTGCCGAAGAGATTGCACCGATCGCCGTTCCTCAAAGAAAAGGCGATCCCATTATTATCAATACTGATGAGCACGTAAGAGCACGCGCCGAGAATGGCGGATACGTTGTTGATACGGATATTACTGATCTTGGAAAACTTCGCCCTGCCTTCACAAAAGACGGCACGGTGACAGCCGGCAACTCATCCGGCATTAACGATGGTGCCGCCGCATTGCTCATGATGTCATCAGACCGTGCCGAGGCCCTCGGTATGAAACCTAAATTAAAATGGCTTGGTGCTGCATCAGCAGGTGTTGATCCGGGTGTCATGGGTTATGGGCCTGTGCCTGCGACAGAGAAGCTTTTGAAACGGTTTAATCTTTCCATTGATGACATAGATTTGATTGAATTGAATGAAGCGTTTGCGGCGCAGGCGATTGGCTGCATGCGCAGACTTGGGATCGATCATGACAAGATGAATGTAAACGGCGGCGCGATTGCGCTCGGTCATCCTACAGGCGCATCAGGCGCACGGATCGTTGTCACAATGACGCATGAGATGTCACGGCGTGCCAAAGCAGGGAAGCCTGTAAAGTACGGCCTAGCAACGCTTTGCGTCGGTGTCGGCATGGGTGTTGCCTCGCTCTTTGAATGGATCGGAGACGACTAATGGATCGGCCACTTTCAGGCGTCCGTGTCATAGGCTTAGAGCAATATATGGCGGGACCTTATTGCACATTGATGCTCGCCGACGCCGGTGCTGAGGTGATTAAGATTGAGCGTCCTGGCACTGGTGATCCTCGTAGATCAATGCCTCCTTTTGCCGAGAAAGACGGTCACAAAAAGGGCGCCGGGTTTATGGGTTATAACCGTAATAAGAAAAGCCTCGCCTTAAATATCCATGACCCCGAAGGCAAAGACGTCTTTCGAAAACTATGTGCTACTGCTGATGTTGTTGTTGAGAATTTACGCCCAGGCTCGATGACCAAACTCGGGCTTGGCAACGCGGACATGCGCGCAGCAAACCCAAGGTTGATATGGGGGATTATATCTGGATTCGGCCGAATGCCTGGATATACAGGACCGTATTCGGATCGCCCTTCTTTCGATATCGTTGCCGAAGGTATGAGTGGTATGATGAATTTGGTTGGCCACAGCGATAAACCGCCTGGTTGGACGATCTACGGCCTCGCAGATATTTTGTCTGGGACTATGGCAGCACAAGGAATCATGCAGGCGCTTTATATGCGTGAACGTACGGGTGAAGGACAACTTGTCGACAGTGCGATGTTCGACAACATGCTGGCACTGAACGAACAGATGATCTCGTATTATTCCGTGGCTGGCGAAATTGGCGAACGCGGCAAGCCAAAGAACTATTATCCACGCGGCGCGTTCCAAGCTTCTGATGGCTGGGTGGCATTACATTGCCCAGATAACATCCTATGGGGACGCCTTGCTGATGCGATGGGGCATCCGGACCTAAAAGAAGATGCGCGAACAGCAACGGGTCCAGCACGCGCACAGCACATTCCTATGATTGATGAAATTATTGGCACATATTTGGGTGAGAAAACGCGTGATGAAGCTGTGGCAGCACTGAATGCTGCAGGCGTCCCATGTGGTCCTGTAAATCGGGCCGATGATGTTTTTTCAGATCCGCATGTTGCAGCGAGAAAAATGCTCATCGATATCGACGATCCAAAAGTCGGTAGTTACAAATTCGCGCGTACAACGCCGCATATGTCTGCCGCGCCAGAACCGCCGACAGTGCCAGCACCTAACTTGGGCCAGCATACACATGAGTTACTGAGTGAACTTGGTTACACAGACAACGACGTTGATACCCTAGCAGATAAAGGCGTCGTCGGGCTTTCATAAAAAACACCTTATCCCTCTCTCCCATGACAAGGAGGGAGGGATTGATGCTTTATTTAGCGGCTTACGCGCGTTCGCCGTTAATCATGAGGCCATCTTTACCGGCAGAGACTTTAATCTCATCTCCATCATTGATCCGGTCTTCCAGGATTGCCTGTGCAAGCGGGTTTTCAAGGGCACGTTGAATTGTACGCTTGAGAGGTCTTGCGCCATAAACAGGATCATATCCCTGGTCAGCAATCCAAGCCCGTGCAGCTTCATCGAGTTCAATCGTAATACCACGATCCATAACCCTTGAACGCAAGCGGTCGAGTTGGATTTCAACAATACCATCCATGTGCTCTCGCGCTAACCTACGGAACAAGATTGTCTCGTCCAATCGGTTTAAGAACTCTGGGCGGAAAGCTGAGCGCACAACCTCCATCACCATTGGACGGACCACTTCGAGATCCTCGCCTTCTGGTTGATTCGCAATGACATCACTGCCCAAATTAGAGGTCATGATGATTAACGTGTTTCTGAAATCAACCGTTCGACCTTGGCCGTCCGTTAAGCGGCCATCATCAAGCACTTGAAGTAACACGTTAAAAACATCCGGATGCGCCTTCTCGACTTCGTCAAAAAGGATGACTTGATATGGACGACGACGCACAGCTTCCGTCAGCGAACCACCTTCATCATATCCGACATATCCAGGTGGCGCGCCGATCATCCGCGCGACGGCATGCTTCTCCATATACTCAGACATATCCATCCGAACCATGGCTTGCTCGTCATCAAACATGAATGACGCAAGGGCTTTGGTCAGTTCTGTTTTACCGACCCCCGTTGGGCCTAAGAATAAGAACGAACCAATTGGCTGATTTGGATCACCAAGCCCCGCCCGTGCACGACGGACAGCATTTGATACAGCGACAAGCGCATCGTCTTGACCAATAACGCGATCACGTAGAGAATCTTCCATACGTAATAATTTATCGCGCTCACCTTCAAGCATTTTACTGACAGGAATACCCGTCCAGCGCGAGACGATCTGCGCCACGTGTTCAGCTGTCACGGATTCATCAAGCATATGGGATTGCTCACCCGCCTCAGCTTTCGCCAGTTGCTCTTGAAGACGTGGGATTTCATCATACGTCAATTCACCCGCTTCCTGGAGACGCCCGTCACGGACCGCGCGCTCGGCAGCAATTCTTGCAGCATCAAGCTCTTCCTTAAGCTTGGTCGTATCTGCGAGAGACGCTTTCTCAGATTCCCACTGACTCGTTAGAGTTTCAGATGTTTCTTCAAGACCTTCTAGTTCATCATCAATCTTTACAAGTCGGTCTATAGACGCATTATCCGTCTCTTTTTTTAACGCCTCACGTTCAATCTTCAGTTGAATTATGCGCCGATCTAACTCATCAATTTCTTCTGGCTTACTGTCGATCTGCATCTTCAAGCGGCTCGCAGCTTCGTCCATCAAGTCGATGGCTTTATCTGGTAAAAAGCGGTCAGTGATATACCGAGAACTCAAAGTTGCAGCTGCGACCAGTGATGAATCTATAATACGAACACCGTGGTGCAGTTCATACTTTTCTTTAATGCCACGCAATATCGAAACCGTATCTTCAACTGTTGGTTCAGACACAAATACAGGCTGAAAGCGGCGAGCTAACGCTGCATCTTTTTCTACATACTTGCGATATTCATCCAGTGTAGTCGCCCCGACACAATGCATCTCGCCACGCGCAAGAGCGGGCTTTAAAAGATTCGATGCATCCATTGAACCTTCACCAGCACCAGCGCCGACCAGCGTATGCATCTCATCAATGAACATAACGATTTGGCCTGCAGCGGCTTGCACTTCGTTCAAGACAGCCTTGAGACGCTCTTCGAATTCGCCACGAAACTTTGCGCCTGCAACAAGTGCTCCCAAGTCCAGAACCATCAATGTCTTTTGCTTGAGGTTCTCAGGCACGTCTCCATCAACGATTCGTTGTGCTAATCCTTCAACGATTGCGGTCTTACCCACACCAGGTTCACCAATCAGTATCGGATTGTTTTTTGTCCGGCGAGACAGGACTTGAATCGTGCGGCGAATTTCCTCGTCACGTCCGATAACGGGATCAAGCTTGCCTTCCATCGCAGCTGCTGTCAGATCACGCGCGTATTTGTTCAACGCATCATAATTATCTTCTGCATTCGCACTGTGGGCTGGGCGACCTTTGCGAAATTCATTGATTGCAGCATTCAAGCTTTGCGGCGTCACGTCAGCATCACTTAGAACTTTGGCAGCAACAGTGTCTTTTGCCATAACAATCGCAAGCAAAACACGCTCAACAGTCACAACGCTGTCACCTGCCTTTTCTGAAAGTTGCTCTGCCTGGTCAAAAAGTTTTGCTGCTTCAGGTGCAAGATAAAGCTGCCCAGCACCGTCACCTTCGACTTTGGCTATCTTATAAAACTCTCGGTTTGTGGCTTCGATTGCCCTGCCCTGATCACCGCCAGCGGCATCAATCAAATTTGCAGCCAACCCTTCTTTATCTTCCAGAAGAATTTTCAATACATGTAGTGGCGTGAGTTGCTGGTGATTGGTACGTAATGCCAATGTTTGCGCAGACTGTATGAAGCCCCGCGCACGATCTGTGAAGTTTTCGAAATCCATGCCTTTATCCTCTCATTGCGCCGACGGTGCTCGCCCCCAATTGGGCAGCGATAACCCCTCGCGATTTGTGGTCATGTTACTTCAGATATGGCCTGTTAGGCGATCACTGCAAGCCCATCATCAACAAATTGACAGAATGGGTGCAAAGCCATCATCGGTCTAATGTTAACTGATTGTTTTAATTTGTTTCATGACTACGTCCGAAAGTTTTCAGTCATGGATTCCATGCTATAGATTGTAATGTTAACGATAGGGGTGTCGTTCAATGGCGTCGAATCAAGGTAATTTCGATATCCAGGTTTTCAAGAATAACCGTTGGGCCACGGAAGCTATTCGTGAGCGTGAAATAGATGCGCGTACGATGGCTAAAAAATTCCTCTCAGACAAAAAATGTGCTGGTGCACGTGTTGTGGCAAACCGGGTCAAACATGATGGATCTGTCGAAGAAAAGGTTATTTTTGAGGAGACACAATCAGTTAAAGGCAGCCAGCTCCTAAAAATCGCAACCGTTGAACAAATTAAAATTTACTGCGAAAAGCCTCGAGACTTTTTTAGTCTCGAAAGCCGTATTATTTTTAATAGAATTTTTCGTAGTTATTTGGAAAGCATCACACTTACGCCGACAGAAGTGTTACACAATCACAAAGAGATTCAGCGCCTTGCAGACTGAGACAGTTTGATGTTTTCAGCGACAAGTCATGTCGCGCAATCACAAAGTAGCGGTGGCGCTCTAGGCGCAAAAAAACGACAAAAACAAATTATCGAAATTATTGATCAGATTACAGCTCAAGCGAAACGAGCTGCATCATTCAAGCTGCCAAATTTATCAAAAAAATTCTCAGATACACTATCAACCGTCTCAACGATCAAAGGAGATACGCCTGAGTATTTGGCGATGGTCGTCCTGTCCAGAGCGCTACAGAAAATCCCAAGTTGGATCAACAAGCTGGACAAGCTTTGCGTTCTTGTGAACATAGAAAAAGGGCCGCAAAGCTGTTTAACTTTAGATACAGTCATTGCCGACCTGCTTGGAACGCATCTCATCCAAGAGCTCCTTGGATGGCAGCGATCTCTTGGTAGCGCTATCATCAGCATGATAGATTTATCTGAAGGTATTTACGACATTGAAAAAAGTAATGAAAAAGAGGTAACTGAGCGATTAAACTTTTTAATGAAGAAAAATATTCTTCCGGCGAGCCGGCTTGTTTTAATAGATCGCGCACTCCGCCAATTAAAATCCTCCGCATCTCTTTATAAAGCAGACCCATCCAAAGAAATGGAAGAATACCAACGCGTCATGGCGCAACTGCTCGTACCTGGCGGCATTTTATCTGGCGCCGAAGGTGCTGAAGCTATGACGTTACGCGGTAGTCAGTTTATCAAGGAAGGTGGGGCAACGGGTAAACTCGCTGTTATTAATGCCACCGTAAAATTACTGCCTGATCCCGCTCGCGGCGTTATGTATTTAGCCAAACTCACAAAAACGACGATTGCAGATGATCATCTAGCTGACATTATTAAAGAACTGGATGTTGTATTCAGTGCCCACGTCATTGATGAATTATGTCGCCGTTCAATGTCACCAAAAGATCGAATGGTTTCAGCAACTGGCGCATTCATGGCGACGACATCTTCAGCACTGCCCGATGACGTCAAACAACAAGTAACAACGCATATAGATGGTGTATTAGAACGCTATCTTGTCGACGAAAGTATCATCGATCGGCTTGATAGCCCTGAAGCACACCTTAGAGACTGGGCGGTACGTCTTGTTAAATTCTGTGGCGCAGGTGTATTGCCGGAGGGCAAGGCGCTCACATTGGCGCGCAAACGCGTTGTGAGCCTTCTTCGACAACCAAACTTTGATGCTCAATTTATAGATGGCCTTAACGGTGCCGTGTCAGATAAAGCGCTTCGTGATTTCCATAAGCTTTTATTTCAAGACGGGTTAGCTTTAAAATTTTGTGACGGCGACAAGCCAATCGATTGACACTGTGTATTTGGCTCTTCAATCTGTTTTTATGACAATGAAACTTCAAAAAATCTATCGCCATACTGTGAAAGGGTTAACGCCTGAAGAGCTGGATTCCGTGACCTTAAGCGAAGGTCTCGTCATGCCTAATGATCGACGGTTTGCCGTTGCCCTTGGCTCCACGCCAGTATCTGGCGCCAGTGCCGAATGGATGCCTAAAACAAGCTTTCTAATGCTTATGAAGAATGAAAAACTTGCACAGCTTGAAACCAGTTTTGATGATGCGACGGACGCATTAACGATTAAGCGAGGCGGAAATCAGGTCGCACGTGGCGTTCTAACACAAAAAATTGGCCGCACCATGATCGAAGATTTTTTTGCAGCATTTATGAAAGACGAAGCCAGAGGTCGGCCAAAGCTCGTTGAAGTCGCTGAGGGTCATGTTCTCTCTGATCATAACAATCCCGTAGTTTCCATTATAAACAAAGCGTCAGTAAAAGATTTAGAACGCATCGTTGGGAAAGAGATCGATCCGAGACGGTTCCGTGGCAACTTGTTGATTGATGGAATAAAGGCTTGGGCCGAAATAGATTTATGTGGCAAGCATATCAAGATTGGGGATGCTGTGCTCGAAGTCACGGTACCCATCGACCGCTGCGGCGCAACGAATATAAATCCCGTGACCGCTGAACGTGATCTAAATATTCCAAAAGATCTTCAACGGGGTTACGGGCACATTGACTGCGGCGTATACGCGCGCGTCATTAAAAGCGGACACGTAACGTCTGGAACAGATATCCACATATTATAATTGGAAAACCGATCGCCTATTTTTTTAATCAGCAGCTTGAGCAACGTCTGAAACAACAACATCAGCCACAGGTGCTTTTGGTTTCCGTGGTTTGCGTGTCCGAGGCTTTTTAGGCGCCTCTTCTTTTACGTTGATGACTTCAACAGGCTCTGCCGTAGTTTCTGGCGTTGCTGTCTCTACCGACTTTTCCTCAGCAGCAAAAACATTAGTCTCAGCTTCAACAGGTTCAGATGTTTTTTGATTGCGACGATTAGAATTATCTCGGCGTGGCGCTTTTTCACTCTGCACAGCATTCTCAGATGGCACTTGATCGCTCGTGTTGTTTTGACCGTTGTTCGTGACATCACCAGCGCTGTTTACTTCACGATTATTTTGGTCCTGACGTCCACGATTATTATTCTCACGGTTAGCATTTTCATTATCTGTGTTCAGAATTCGATAATAGTGCTCTGCATGCTGGAGATACCCTTCAGCAAGTATGCGGTCACCTGCTGAGTTCGCATCACGCGCAAGAGCCTGATACTTTTCCAAGACTTGCGCAGCATTGCCGCGCACTTTCGACTCAGGACCATTGCTATCAAACGAACCGCCTTTTTGGTTAGGGTACTTTCGCCCAGTCCCACGGGAACGGTTACGTCGATTATTATTATTGTTATTCTGATTGTGTTTCATCATTCTCTGAATGCTTCATTTGAAAAACAGCGCTCAACCCACACCAAATACATGCTTGGCTCATGATTCGTCCCTAAAGAAGATGACGATTATGGTTGAACGATGAGTAGCGCCTACTGTAAGGCAATTTCACACAGCCCCAAAAGGCTGAACAGATTAAAAAACTAAACCTAACCTTAGCTTATTCCAACATCTTTTTTGTAAAAAGATAATGCTCTTTCAATTCCAGATAGATCACGTCGCACGCGATACTGCGCAAACCCTGACTGTGCCGCAATCTCAGCGACATCGTTTGCCTGATCAATTCCAATCTCGACCACGAGAATACCATCTGATCGAAGCAAATTTACGCTCATAGGTATTAAATAGTGATACGCATCAAGACCTTTTGACCCACCGTCGAGTGCTAGGTGCGGTTCATGATCACGTACGCTTCTGTCCAGACTGGGAATATCGTCTGTCGGAATGTATGGAGGATTGGAAACAATCAAGTCGAACTGACCATCAATGGCATCATGCCATGAGCCACAAATCATTTGTGCGCGATCGCTCAAACCGAGACAATCAACGTTACGGTTTGCGACACTGATTGCCTCTCTCGAAATATCCAACCCAATACCGTTCGCCTTTTGAAAGATATTCAGCAGCGCCAATAACAGGCATCCACTTCCTGTCCCTAAGTCCAAGATATTACGAGGTGCTTCACGGTCATTAAATACTTCGGTGACGAGTTCAAGAACTGTTTCAGTGTCTGGTCTTGGGATGAGTGTGGCTGGGGATACTTGCAATGGCATACTCCAGAATTCACGTTTCCCTGTGATATGTGCAAAGGGCTTACCTGCCGCGCGTTCTTTTACACCAAGCTCAAAAGCACCAACTACCTGTGCGTCTAATTCTTCATCTGTCCTGGCAAACACCTGCGCTTTGTTTAAGTTCATCACATGGGCAAGCAGGCCACAAGCCTCAGACCTAGCATCTTCGATACCCGAATCTGTAAGCTGCTTCGTCCCAACACTTAATACCTGGGCAACAGATGTCATTCCATCGTCGCCAATTGGCGCGCGTTATCTTCAGAGAGCAACGCATCAACAACTTCGTCGATCTCTCCATTCAAAAACGCATCTAAGATATGAAGCGTGAGGCCAATCCGATGGTCAGTAACCCGGCGCTCTGGGAAATTATACGTACGGATACGTTCAGATCTGTCGCCTGAACCCACCTGATCTTTACGGTTTTTTGCACGCTCCGATGCTTGACGCTCGCGTTCTGCATCGTAAAGCCTCGCGCGCAAAACCTTCATCGCTTGCGCTCTATTCTTATGTTGTGATTTCTCATCTTGTTGTGAGACCACAAGACCACTGGGTAAATGCGTAATACGCACAGCACTATCTGTTGTGTTCACGTGCTGACCACCTGCACCCTGCGCACGGAATGTATCGATGCGAAGATCTTTATCCTCAATCTGGATATCGACGTCTTCTGCTTCTGGCATCACAGCGATAGTGGCAGCTGAGGTATGTATCCGTCCGCCTGATTCTGTCGTCGGTACGCGTTGGACCCGATGAACACCACTTTCAAATTTAAGGAATCGGAAAACTTCCTTCCCCGTAATTTCCGCAATCGCCTCCTTGGCTCCACCAACGCCCGTTTCCTGAAGATGAATAATATCAAATTTCCAGCGCATCCGTGCAGCATATCGCTGATACATACGAAATAAATCTGCAGCAAAAAGGCCTGCTTCATCTCCGCCTGTGCCTGCGCGAATTTCCAAAATAGCATTTCGGCTATCAGCTTCATCTTTAGGCACCATCATTAATTTAACGACGTTTTCTAATTCTGGAATTTTATCTTTCAATAAACGACATTCTTCCTCAGCCATCGCTTTCATATCTGCGTCACTGTCAGGGTCTTCAATCATTGCTGCAGCATCAATAAATTCCTGACGCGCCTCACGGAACGCATTGATAGCTTCAACAATTGGTGTCAGGTCCGCATATTCTTTCGAAAGGCTTGCATATTCCTCTCCAGTTACGCCGTCCGCTGACATTAAATGCGTCAGTTCGTCGAAGCGCGACGTCATGCTCTCAAGATGTTCTTCCATACTCACGATGAATTTTCCTCGTCTTCAGTAATACCGAACAAATCTCGGATGAGATCTTCAGCTATTTCAATGTTTTCACCTGCCGCAGCTTTGCTCCGCAAACGCTCACTTGGCGTATGTAACAACCGCTGGGTCAGCATATGTGTAGCACGTTCCGCATCACCTCCAGCATCCAAGAGGGCTTGATCTCTCAACGCATTTACATGGGCCCGAAGTGCACTGAGTGCTGGCGTAGCCTTCCGTGCTTGTCGATCCTGGCCATATCGCGCAACTTCATCACGTACAATAAAAGCGGCGGCATCAGCCTCGGTGACACGGGTCTCTAATCCTTCAATGGCAAGTCGCTCTAAATCTTGAAGGTCATATAAGAACACATCATCAAGCCGATCTACGGATGGCTCCACATCTCCAGGCAATCCCGCGTCGACAATAAATTGCGGGCGGAACCTACGTGCTTTGAGTGCAGTGCGGACCATGTCTGCCGTTAAAGCAAGCGAGCGTCCACCCAATGCAGTAACAACGATGTCCGCATCAATCAGCGCATTAGAAAGACCGTCTTCTGGGATATGCCTGGCACGGAGTTGCGTGGCTAATGCGCTGGAAGAACGAGATCCAATGTCCACAACCGACAAACTACCAATATTTGCACGAATGAGCTCGCTCCCAATAACCTCGCCCATATCCCCTTGGCCGATGATGAGTGTATTTGCATTCTCAAGGCGACCATGAACATCACGTGCAACACCAACAGCAACCGCAGCAATCGATACAGGTCGCTCACCAATGGCTGTTTCAGTTCTGACCCGCTTCGCGGCGGTATAGGCTGCCTGCATTAGGCCTTCTAGTTCAGGGCCTATCATATCTTGGTTACGCGCGAGTCTATGACAGGCTTTCACCTGTCCAAGAATTTGTGGTTCACCAACAACTACACTCTCTAGCGAAGATGCGATGCGAAACAAATACCCAACAGCTTCATTATCCTGTATCGAGGTTAACGTAGTCGCTTCGTTGGATGATAAATCTGCATGTTCAGACATTACTTTCTTGATGGCGTCAAAATCCTGATTTACATCATCAGAAAAAACCATCACCTCAACACGATCACACGTCGAAAGAACCATGCCCTGATTAACTTGGGCATGGCGCAAAGAGTTCAAAAACTGAGGGACTGCATCATCATCAACAAACATACGATCACGCAGAGTGACACCTGCAGAACGGTGATTGGCTCCAACGATAAGAAATGTTTTTGATGTCGCGTTGACGCCCATCGCGATCGCTAACGATACTTGGCTAGGTGCTCCCGAAGATCGGAGAGAGGCACCTCAGCTTGTTCGCCGCTTAGCATATCGCGAACAGTTGCAACGTTTTTAGCCAACTCGTCATCGCCAAGTATCACAGAAGCGATAGCGTTTACTTTATCTGCACGCTTCATACGTTTACCCATGTTACCTGAATACCCAAGATCAACATGATAACCATCTTCACGTAAGGTTTGTGCTATTTTCATTGCTTCTCGAGCTGCCGGTGCACCCACAGGTACAATCGCAACAGGACGTTTAGTCGGCGCGGCATCACCAACCATCATTGCTAATCTTTCGACACCCGCAGCCCAACCGATCCCAGGCATTGCACGACCACCCATCTGTTCCATCAGGCCGTCATAACGGCCTCCAGCAAGAACCGCACCTTGTGAGCCCAAAGTTGTCGTCACAAACTCAAATGCGGTATGGGAATAATAATCGAGGCCTCGAACAAGCTGCGGATTGATATTTGTCTCAACACCAACGTCAGCGAGCCCTTGCAAGACATCATCAAAGAATGTGCGGGAGTGATCGTTCAAATACTCCTGCAGCAACGGCGCTTCGGCCATAACTTCTCGGTCGCCCTCATTCTTTGAATCAAAAATTCGAAGTGGGTTTTTTTCTAATCTTTTTAGGCTGTCTTCAGAGAGTTTCGATTTGTGGGCTGTCAAATACTCCACCAAGGTTTCCCGGTAGGTCTGACGGCTTTCTGTATCTCCAAGCGTATTGATTTCCAATGTCACGTCATCGGCCACACCGAGCTCAAGTAACAAATGCGCACCTACTGCGATCACTTCAATATCTGCTTGCGGGCCAGGAACACCCAAGATTTCAACGTCGACTTGATGGAACTGGCGAAGGCGACCTTTTTGTGGACGTTCATACCTGAACACAGGCCCCCTCGCGAAAAATTTCACAGGCACTGACTGCTGAAGACCGTTCGACATAAATGCACGTGCGATACCCGCTGTGAATTCAGGTCGGAGAGTTATGCTATCCCCTCCCCTATCATCAAACGTATACATTTCTTTTGTTACAATATCTGATGTATCGCCCAATGTACGTTGGAACACGTCGGTGAATTCAAACACCGGCGGCGTCATCTCTTCAAAACCATAACGAAGTGCAATTGCAGCAGCAGTATCTTGAACAAACCGCTGTGCGCGCAAGTCATCAGGTAAAAGATCGTGGGTGCCGCGAACCGGCTGGAGATATGCCATACTTATTTTGTCCGTTCAGTTATTCAGCAGCGTCGGACTTAGCGTCATCGCCGTAACGGTTCTTTACATATTCTTCGACGATACCCTGGAATTCCTCGGCGATACCTGGCCCTTTAAGGGTCATTCGCTTTTCACCGTCGATGAATACAGGTGCAGACGGTGTTTCGCCCGTGCCTGGTAAAGAGATTCCAATATCAGAGTGTTTACTTTCACCGGGTCCATTCACGATGCAGCCCATAACCGCAACGTTCATATCTTCAACGCCTACATATTTTTCACGCCAGGTTGGCATCCGTTCACGAAGATAGCTTTGTATTTTGCCAGCTAAGTCTTGGAATACTGTACTTGTCGTGCGTCCACAGCCTGGGCACGCCGTGACCAAAGGCATAAAAGAACGAATACCCATAGTTTGTAAAATTTGCTGCGCAACAATCACTTCTTCAGTACGGTCGCCACCAGGCTCAGGCGTCAAAGAAACACGGATCGTGTCGCCAATGCCTTCTTGTAAAAGCACGGCAAGAGCTGCGGTCGAAGCAACGATACCTTTCGAGCCCATACCAGCCTCGGTAAGGCCGAGATGAAGTGCATAGTCACACTGGCGCGCAAGCGCACGATAAACGCGGATCAAACTTTGTACGGCGGAGACTTTACACGAAAGAATGATCTTATCAGCGCTCATGCCGAGATCGCGTGCTAAAGCAGCACTTTGCAAAGCAGAGGTTACCAATGCTTCTTCGGTAATATCAGATGCAGACTTTGGGTTCGTAGACTTCGCGTTCTCATCCATCATGGAAATGACAAGATCTTGATCCAAACTTCCCCAGTTCACACCAATCCGAACGGGGCGATCATATTTCATCGCGACTTCGATCATCGTCGTGAACTGTCGATCACGTTTTTCTCTAAACCCAACGTTACCAGGGTTGATACGGTATTTAGCCAAAGCCTCAGCGCATGCCGGATTGTCTGTCAGCAGAGTATGACCGATATAATGAAAGTCACCGACAAGCGGTACATCACAGCCCATCTTATCAAGCGCATCACGAATATGAGGAACAGCTTTGGCAGCTTCATCCCGGTCCACTGTAATACGCACAACCTCTGAGCCCGCTTGAGCAAGCGCTGCAACTTGTTGCGTTGTTCCTTCAATATCCGCTGTATCCGTATTCGTCATTGATTGAACAACAATAGGACCACCGCCAACAACAACGTCTCCGACGCGCACGGGGATGCATTGGCGACGAAGAATGGGAGCAATAAGGTTTGTCATGATACTTCTCTTTTTAGCGGTTCGTCGCTGTCCCGGCCTTAAGCCGCTCAGCATTTAAGGAGACACTTTTACGTACGTCCCCAACACCACCAATTTTTGGAGCGCTTACGCCTTCTACAGTGATATCGAGTGCGCCCGCATTCCCTGTATCAAGCACAAGCCCATTTGTATCTGGAACATCGAAAACAGATCCGATACTCATAACGCCGGTAAACAACACATTTCCATTCGATGGGTCACGGACTTCAACCCAACTGCGGCTCGTCGCGCGGATTGATACTCCAGACAATGACGCAGCCGTGTTTGATGTTGTCGCTGTCGTTTGCTCATCGCTAGATGTGGCTTGGCGCAAAACGAGTGAGTTTAAGTCTTCTGCCGTTACTTCATAAGAAGCTGGCGGTGTGACACTTTCTGTCGCCGCATCTGCAGCAGCAGGCTCGACTAGAGCGCTGACCTCAGTTGTTTCTGCTGTCGCAGGTGCTGTCTCTTCAACAATTTTTTCTACAGTCTCTGTTGCCGCAGTTTCAGGTGTGACTGGCGCAACGTCAGAGGCTGCTTCAGCGACTGGCTGCGTTATCACTTCACTCGTATTTGTAGCTGACGGCGCGGGCGCTTCACTTACTTGAGCTGGCTCTGTTACGACTACAGACGGTGTCGATACGTCTGATGTTTCATTCGTTGTGGCTGCAGACGTTGCGGCTGGTGTCGTTACCTCAAATGCGGGCGCGTCTGTAGCAACTTGCTCGGTGCTCGGCGTCGCTTGAGTGCTCGACGAAGGCTCAGCAGTTACGGCTTCGGCAGCTGCTTCAGCTGCAGCCCGTGCGGCGTCTGCAGTTCTTGTTGCGACTTCTCCTGCAGCATTCGCGATCTGTTCAGCGGCATCTGCACTGGCGCGCACAGCATCATCAGTCGTCGAACCATCAGACGACATATCTGTGGAGGTGCTTGATGTTGCAGGCGCCTCGCTTGAGTCAGCACTTTGATTGTCTGGCGCATCGTCACCTGTCACGAGATGCTTCAAATGGTCTGGTACCGGCGAAATAATATCTGAGAGAATGCTCTCATCCGTTGTTGTGACGTACCAACCACCGTAAACAAGAAGGGCAATTAAAAATCCAACAAAAACAATGGCGCCTTTAGGCACACCGCTATCTTGGACTGGCGTCGGAAACAGAAGCTCGCTTGAGTTTCCTTTACCCATCTGTTCCGTGCGATAACGGCGTACAACTTCATCACCGTCGAGGCCAAGATGTTCCGCGTATGAGCGTATAAATCCAACCGCATAAGTATCTCCAGGCAAGTCCGCATATCGACATTCTTCAATCGCTTCAAGATACAAAAACTTAATACATAGAACATCTGATACTTCGCGCAGTTCTTCGCCTACGCGCAATCTAGATGCACGCAAAAGCGCACCAACTTGCGGAGTCCGCTCATCGTTCCCTTTTGGATCTTCTTTTTTCTGGCTTTTAGTGTTCATTCAGCTCATCAAACCCGTTGTTACGGAACGCGATTTCGCAAGTCGCGATGTCTCGGGCCCGCTCTTGGAGATTATTCTCACATTTCGCCTTTGATTTACAAGGATAATCCAGCATTTGGCCTTAGCCACCATTAACTATGAGGCCCAAATTAAACGGCAACACCGTGATCTAGAGCAAAACTCCTGAGCTTACCGCGCAAACTATGTTCTGACCCATCCAAAAGCGGCGTCATGAAATCGCTGAGATTTGCGACGTTCAGAGACCGTGCCATTTCCTTTACCGGGCCTATCCCTGGACTTGCCATTGATAGTCGCCGAAACCCAAGACCAATAAGGGCCATTGCCTCAAGTGGCTGCCCTGCCATTTCACCACAAACCGTGACCGGAGTGTCTGTGCGCAAGCATTGTACAGCAATACCCTTTAACATTGTTAAAGCTGCTGGCGACAGAGTGTCATATCGATCGGAAAGCTTCGGATTCCCTCGGTCAGTCGCGAATAGAAATTGCATCAAGTCGTTAGAACCGATCGAGAGAAAATCAACTTGCTCCAATAACTGCGGCAACTGGAACAATAAGCTTGGCACTTCCAACATTGCGCCCGCACGGACATACACATTGCCACCTTCGCTTATAAACTCACGATCAAGCAACACTTTTGCCGCTTGGAACTCAGCGACCTCTGTTATCATTGGGAACATAATTGATATATCTGTTTTACAAATATTTGCTGCGCGAATCATCGCACGCATTTGCCGCCTCAAAAGCATAGGGCGATCAAGACCAACCCGAATAGCTCTCCACCCCATTGACGGATTTTCTTCATCTTCACTTTCCAGATAAGGCAGGGTTTTATCGCTGCCTACATCTAATGTCCGAAAAGTCACAGGCTGCCCAGCAGCAGCCTCTATGATCCGCTGATACATCTCCGTTTGATCTTCGATGCTTGGGAGCTCTGTGCGCATCATGAATGGAATTTCCGTGCGAAATAATCCAATTCCCTCGGCGCCAAGCAAAGGCATCTGTTCCACATCAACCAATAGTCCCGCATTAATCAGCAGCGATATATGCTCAGCGTCTGTCGTTTCAGATGCAAGTGGGACCAGCGCATTATAATGCTCTCGTCGTTCTTCGTGTATGCGTTTTGTATCAAGGAAACTTTGTCGGATATCATCGCCGGGGCGGACAAACACTTGTCCACGGTCACCATCAACGATGAGCGGGTCACCATCACTAATGCGATCAAGGATTCCTTTAACGCGACCTAAAATGGGCAAATCCAATGCGCGCGCAATAATCACCACGTGGGCCGTAGGTGACCCTTCTTCCAAAATCACCGCACTTAAGGAGTCCGCATCGTAATCAAGTAATTGCGCAGGCCCCAAAGACTTCGCAATCAAAATGGCCCCATCAGAATACCGCGTGAGATCAGGGCTACTTGGTGCACCAAGTAAATGCTGCAAAAGCCTATGCGCAATATCTTCCAAATCATAGACACGCTCACGAAGATAAGGATCTGTTACCTTGGCCATCCGTGCGCGCATATCGTCCAAAACGCGCTGGACCGCTGCTTCTGCTGTAAGGCCCGCATTAATTGCCTCTTCCATTCTCTTCAACCAGCCTTGATCACGTGCAATCATTGAATAGGTCTCAAGAATATCACGATGCTCGCCGCCAGCTTGCATACTCTCAGACATCATCATGTCATCAATAGCGCCATGCATCTCGATGAACGCAGTTTGCAATCGACCTTGTTCGACGTCGGCATCTTCGGCAACGAGACGCTCAATACGAAAATGGGGGCGATGGATCAGCGCTTGGCCAATACCAATCCCACCATTCAATCGCAATCCTTCGAGCCGCAAAGGCGCTGTCGCCAAACCGTCTGCCGGCAAAAGCTCTTTCGGATCAATAAGTTCGCCACCTGCAACCAATTCGGCCAATACCATGGCGACGGTTTGCAGGCTTTCCACTTCCTCATCATTGTAGTTTCTTCGCGTACGGTTCTGGACTGCCATCACACCGATAACCCGCCCGCTGCGGATAATCGGCACACCCATCATTGAGCGAAAGACCTCTTCACCCGTTTCGGGGCGGTATGCAAAACTTGGATGTTCCTGGGCATCGGCAAGCGCAAACGGCCGCGCCATGGCCGCAATATCACCAATGATGCCCTCGCCTATACGCAGGCGGGTGTTATGAACCGCTGAAGGCTTTAAGCCACGCGTCGCAAAAAGCTCAATAATATCGCCTGCACGGCGCACATAGATCGAGCAAACCTCAGCCACCAAATCTGCAGCAACAATTTCTGCAATATGATCGAGGCGCTCTTCTGCCGTACCAGACGCTGCCATGAGATCGCGAACACGCGCCAGAAGACGCCGCGGGGCGGGCATCATTTTTGCGCGTGGCGTTTTCTCAGACATGCCTCGAGATTCCTTCGTGGCAAATTTTCGACGAGTTAATTAATCAGAATCAAGTCCATACGCGGTGTGCAATGCACGAACCGCGAGCTCTGTGTATTCTTCAGCAATCAGTACACTCACTTTAATCTCAGACGTTGAGATAACTTGAATGTTGATGCCTTTATCGGCCAAAGCAGTAAACATACGCTGGGCTACGCCCGCGTGTGACCGCATACCAACGCCGATCACAGACAACTTGGTGACATCCTTATCTGAGCGAAGTTCGCGGTACTGCAAAACGTCACGGTTGCCTTCCAGTGTCGCAACTGCGCGATCCAGGTCCGCAATTGGTAATGTGAAAGTCATATCCGTCGCGTGATTGTCCTGAGATATATTTTGGACAATCATATCAACGTTTATGCCGTTATCCGCCAATGGACCGAAGATTGCAGCCGCGCTGCCAGGTTGATCAGGTACAGCAACCAAAGTAATTTTCGCCTCATCACGGCTGTAAGCGATGCCACTAACTAGTTCTTGTTCCACGATTTCATCCTCATCAACCACGAGCGTTCCGGGCTCATCGTTATAGCTCGAGCGCACCTGCACCCGAACTTTTTGTTTCATTGCCAATTCAACTGAGCGTGTCTGCAGCACTTTTGCGCCGACAGACGCCATCTCCAACATTTCTTCGTAGGAGATCTTCTCTAGTTTGCGCGCTTTCGGCGTAATTCTTGGGTCTGTTGTATAGACACCATCAACGTCCGTATAGATATCGCAGCGATCTGCATTCAAAGCTGCTGCGAGTGCGACCGCGCTCGTATCTGATCCACCACGCCCAAGTGTCGTAATTCTATTATCCGGACCAATACCTTGGAAACCAGCGACAACGCAAACTTCGCCAAGCTCAAGGCGCACGTTCATCTCATCAGTTTCAACCCGCTCAATGCGTGCCTTACCATGCACGCCATCAGTATGGATCGGCACTTGCCAACCCAACCATGACCGGGCGGATACACCTAAATCTTGAAGTGCAATTGCGAGCAATCCAATGGTCACTTGCTCACCGGTCGCAACGATCGCGTCATATTCGCGTGCATCATACAATTTGCTGATCGACGTCACATACTCAACAAGCTTGTTGGTCTCTCCTGACATCGCAGACAGGACAACTGCAACCTGGTTACCAGAATCAACCTCAGCCTTAACGCGCAAGGCAACCGCTTTAATGCGGTCTGTGTTGGCAACAGACGTGCCTCCAAATTTTTGAACAATTCGTGCCATTTGGTAACGACTTTCTTGGAACAACCGCGTAAACTAGCTTGAGTTAAAGTATAGGCGCATACATACTCTGTGGGTTGATTTCAGGCAACCCTGATCCGGCTTAAAACACTATAGAAACCCGTTCCGAGGCAGCCATGACGACCACGAAAACTGCACCAAACGATACCAAAGACAACATAAAGCAAGGTACAGCTGATACAGACGAAGTTGCTCGGTTTGCTGCTATTGCTGATGAATGGTGGGACCCAACGGGGAAGTTTCGGCCACTCCATCAGCTTGCACCCGTTCGCCTTGCCTTCATTCGCGACCATGTTGTTTCACACTTGGGTTTAGACCCTGAATCCGCCACCCCCTTTAAAGGACTGCGTATCCTTGATGTGGGATGTGGCGGTGGACTTGTATCTGAGCCACTGGCGCGCCTTGGTGCAGACGTCACGGCTATCGACGCAGCAGCACGCAATATTGAAGTCGCAAAACTGCATGCCAAAGGCGCTGGCTTGAATATCGATTATCGCAATTCACAACCAGAGGAACTCGTTCAAACTGGCGAAACCTTTGATATCGTGGTCAATCTCGAGGTTGTAGAACACGTCGCTGATTTAGACATGTTCCTGAGTACATCTGCGGCAATGGTTCGGCCTGGCGGTGGTATGGTTCTATCGACGATAAACCGAACATTGAAGTCCTTGGCACTAGCAAAGGTCATGGCTGAGTATGTATTGAGATGGTTACCCGTCGGCACTCACGACTGGAAGAAATTTGTTAAACCATCGGAACTCGCACGAGGGTTGCGCCAAGCAGATATGGATATCTCATCAATGAGTGGCATGAGTTACAATCCGATGAGAGATATTTGGCGATTAAGCACTGATCTTAATGTAAATTATCTGGCGTTTGCTGAAAAAGACTAACTCAGCATCTATCAGCTGTTTTTACGAACGTTCGGTAGCTTGATGACATCGATACCCTCATCATCAAGCTTTTGGGTTTCTTCATCACTAGCTTCCCCATAAATTCCACGTTCATCTGCCTCACCGTAATGAATTTTACGTGCTTCGTATGCGAATTGGTCACCAACATAGTCGCAGTTCTCTTCAACCTCTTTTCGCATTTCGACAGCAGCTTCAAGAATACGCTCAGCTACTTCGCGAGCACGGGATTCTTGCGATACATCTGATTGTTGTGATTTTACAATTCGCGGCGCCATTGGGGCCTTAACGACAAGATTATTCCCACATTGCGGACAAACGATGTCGCCGCTTTTAGATTGTGCGTCAAAAGTCGCACTATCCTTAAACCATGCTTCAAAAACATGATCTTTGTCGCAACGAACTGAATACTTGATCATTAGTCTCACAAACTCCACAAATTGCCATTAAGCATGGATAGTGTGCCGTATTCTTTAAAAAAAAGCGTTAACAAAATGTATCATCACCTAGCATAATGGTCCCATGACAGACATTCAGCAAAAGCCGCATACCTCCCGCCATCTTAATATGGTAGAGCCATCCCTATGGTTCAAACGATTCAAAGGTCTCATTAAACAAAACGGAACGGTCCTCGATGTTGCTGCAGGGGGCGGTCGCCACGTAAGATTTTTCGGCGATAATGGGTTTCAAGTCACAGCTATTGATAAAAACATTGTGCCTCTTGAGTCATTTATTGAAAGTCACTCTGCAGAAATCATTGAAGCCGACATGGAAACAGGGAAACCCTGGCCACTCGGCAATCGAACTTTCGATGCAGTGATCGTAAGCAACTATCTGTACCGACCACATTTTAGCGCTTTATTGGATGCTCTCGCACCTGGCGGCGTATTTCTTTACGAAACATTCGCGCTTGGCAACGAAGTCTATAACCGCCCGCGGAATCCCGACCACCTTCTAAAAAGTGGTGAGCTTTTGTCACTTGTTCAAAACAAGCTTCAGGTTGTTGCTTACCAGCATGGAATTATCGATAGCGGCGAATGCCCCGGGGTAAAACAAATAATCTGTGCTGTGAATAATCTCGAAACCACTTCGCGCAATGACGGTCAACCTGAACCATCCTGCATAAACTTATGAATTACCCGTGGTTTGCGCGAATAATCTCGTATTCCCGATCATGTTTGAGGGCAGGAATGCGCCTGCGCGCTGACGCGGCTTCAGATGGATCAATATCCACATAAGTAACGCCAACGTCGACACTCGCATCAGCCAGCACGACGCCCCACGGATCAATCGCAATCGAATGCCCATAAGTTTTACGACCACCGCTATGCACGCCCGTCTGAGCGGGCGCTATGACAAACGCCCCAGTTTCTATTGCCCGGGCACGGAGCAACGCATGCCAATGCGCCTCGCCAGTTGGTCGTGTGAATGCAGATGGCACGGTCAACATAACGGCACCTGCCTTGGCCAAATCCCTGTAAAGATGCGGGAAACGAAGGTCATAACAAACAGTCATGCCAATCGGACCCCATGGCGTAGACGCTAACGTTAGTTCAGATCCCCCGTGATACGTATCGCTTTCACGGTAAACATCACCGCTTCCAACATCGACATCGAATAAATGCATCTTGTCGTAGGTGGCAACAATCTCACCTTGATCATTAATCAGGAAGGATCGATTTGCGAGCTTTACCGGTGTTGCTTCAGATTGCACAACAACAGACCCAACAAGAATCCAAACACCGTGTTTTCGCGCACTGTTTTGCAAAGCAACAACAGTTTGATCAACTAAACCCGATCGAGCTTTTTGGCGGCACGCATCTCTGTCAGGCTCAATCATGTTACAAACTTCTGGGAACAGAACGAATTCAGCCCCACCGGCCACTGCTTCATCCAGATATGCGCTATTTATAGATGCATTTTTGGAAGGGTCAGACCCTGCCGTAATCTGGACGAGCGCTGCCTTAAACGTCTTCGTCAATTGGCAATGCCAAGCGCCGCATCGAGTTTGCCTTGAGCATCCAACTGCTGAATACCATCGCTATCGCCGATATGCAGTCCATCCACAAAAATCTGCGGCACAGATGTAGCGCCCCCTGCCATTTCAGACATCTTGCGCCTAAGTGATGCACGCATCATCACGTCATGCTCTTCAAACTGGATGCCTTTGCTTTTCAGCAAACTCTTCGCGCGCGTGCAGTAAGGACAAAACGCCGTCGTGTAAATTTCAACCTTAGCCATCATGTATTCTCCAAATTGTTGTGATGAATATAATCAGATATGCCGATAATCATAGGCCTGACGTAACCACGCGCGCAATTGTCAGGACATCAACAGCAGATGCCCCACCTTTAATCAGTACCCGTGCCGCAGTTTCTATTGTCGCGCCTGTTGTTAAGACGTCATCAACCAGTAAAACACGTTTACCAATCAACATTCCTTTATAGCGTTGTTGAAGGGCAAATGCCCCCTATACATTCCGTCGGCGTCCCGCACTCGACTTTCCGCCTTGTGAGCCCATCCGCTTGGTCCGCATTAACAAATCTGGAACGGAACGTGTGCGTCCAATCTTTGCCAACCGGTTAGAAAGCAATCCGGCTTGATTATATCGACGCGACATCAAACGGGTCCAATGTAGCGGTATCGGCGCAACAATTTCAGCACGCTCAAGCAAAAAAGCACCAGGGCGCATCATCATTCTTGTTAAAGCTGGGGCCAAATCTGTTCTATAACCGTGTTTATACGCCAGAATCATTCCCCGACAAGCATCATCGTATATCAAGGCCGACAGGGCATTCTCATAAGGCGGGTGTGACCTTGTACAGGCAACACACAATGCCTGCACACCAACATCAAAAGGGAATAGGACACCGCATGCATAGCACTGAGGCGCGCTCAGATACCGCATGCGGGCCCAACATGACGAGCATAGCCCATTCGAATCCTGTATCGGAAAGTCACATGATATGCAGAGCGGCGGCCAAAGATTATCTGCGAGCGCTTTAACACTTTTTTTGAGCATTCGATGCAAACGTGTCATATACCCTCCATGGATTTATCATGCGACATTATGAACGTTTTTGATCGTAAGCTTGTGCAGCGCCATCGCGACCGCGCTGCTGAAGATTTTGACGCTTACGATTTTCTATTTATAGAAGGCGCAGAGCGATTATGTGACAGATTGTTTGATATTAATCGCTCATTTGAGACCGGCCTCGATATTGGCTGCCATGGGGGAGAAGTAGGAAAAATTCTTGCAGGGTCAGGCAAGATCGAAAAGCTTTTCCAAACAGACTTGTCCCGCGCACTTGCAACACGAGCTCAAGCCAAAAATGGCAATCCCACGCTGACATGCGATGAAGAATCACTGCCTTTCGAATTGGCAAGTTTTGACGTTATTGCATCCAATTTAAGTTTACATTGGGTCAACGACTTGCCCGGTGCACTTGCACAAATTCGGCTAGCGCTCAAATCGGATGGCTTGTTCTTAGGCGCTGTGCTGGGTGGCGACACTTTGCATGAACTCCGCAACAAACTTGCTGAAGCAGAAATCGAGATTGATGGCGGCCTGAGTCCGCGTGTATCGCCATTCGCTGACGTTCAAGACTTGGGTGCATTGCTTCAACGTGCTGGATTCGCACTCCCGGTCGTTGATACCGAGATCGTCACAGTCAAATATACGGAACCGTTTAAATTACTCAAAGATTTGCGCGGCATGGGCGAGAGCAATGCGGTTCTCGAACGCCGAAAAACGCCTTTAAAGCGAGAGATTCTTATGCGCGCCATGGCGAATTACGTCGAGGAGTTTAGCGACAGTGAAGGTCGGATACCTGCGACGTTCCAAATTTTGACAATGACCGCTTGGGCGCCTGCGCCAACGCAGCAACAACCTTTGCGTCCTGGCAGTGCTGGATCGCGCTTGGCTGAGGCGTTGGGGAGTGATGAGGTTTCGCTTGGAGAAAAAGCAGATCCTAAGAAAAATTAGAGCTCAAACGGAAAAAGGCCGCGCACTGCGCGACCCCTCCCTCAAAAGCTCCTCGTAAAAGCTCCCTAGGAAACTGAGGCTTACGAGGCGTATTGAACACCCTTCTCATCGAAGAGCTTTTTGAGCTCGCCAGACTCATACATTTCTCTAACGATATCGCAACCCCCGACAAACTCACCTTTTACATAAAGCTGAGGTATGGTTGGCCAATTCGAAAAGTCTTTAATCCCTTGGCGGATTTCCATGTTCTCAAGTACGTCGACGCCTTTGAATTTAACGCCCATCATTGTCAGTGCCTGAGTTACAGCAGCGGAAAAACCGCACTGTGGCATGATTGGCGAGCCCTTCATGAACAAGACAACATCGTTGCCGTCAATTTCGCCTTGAATTTGTGTATTTGTTGGATTGTCGCTCATAGCGTCTTCCTTACCTAGAGTGCCCTATTCGGGTGCAGAGGTTTGCAGGGCCAGCGCATGGAGCTCATTGCCCATCCGCCCTTTAAGCGCCTGATAAACCAGTTGATGCTGTTGAACGCGGGACTTTCCCGCAAATTCTTTAGAGACAACATGTGCCGCATAATGGTCACCGTCACCAGCAAGGTCATTAATCGTAACCTCGGCGTCAGGTAACGCATCTTTAATCATCTGTTCGATATCCGCAGCAGCCATAGCCATGTTTTAGCGTCTCCGTTTTCAATTATAAACGAGATATGGCGTCTCGGTGAACGCCCGTCAACCCTTCACAATGTAGGGTTACAGCCGTCAACGTACGTTGTTTTCCATCAATGAGCCTGATATAGGGTGCCGAATATCAAGAGACCACCCGCGCGCGCGCATATAATTCAGCCGCTAAACATGGACGGGACGGCACTAATGGCACGACGTAGACAAGTATATGAAGGCAAGGTAAAGGTCCTTTTCGAAGGCCCTGTGCCAGGCACGCTCGTTCAATATTTCAAAGATGATGCTTTATCCGTCAGCGACGGGCGGAAAGGTACCGTTACTGGAAAAGGTGTGCTGAATAACCGAATTTCTGAATATTTGATGATGCGCCTAACAGAGATTGGCGTCCCGACGCATTTCGTTCGACGGTTGAATATGCGCGAGCAATTGGTTCGTGAAGTCGAAATCGTCCCTGTCATCTTAACTGTCCGCAATGCGGCCGCAGGAACGTTTGCATCGCGCTTTGGTCTAATGGAGGGAACGCCTCTCCCCCGGTCTATCGTCGAATATCATTATAAATCTGACGAACTCGGCGATCCAATGGTTTCAGAAGAGCACATTACGGCCTTCAATTGGGCATCACCAACTGATCTCGACGAAATGATGGCGATGGCATTAAGGGTCAATGATTTCTTGTCCGGCCTTTTTCTCGGCGTTGGGTTAAGACTCGTAGATTTTCGCGTTGAATTTGGGCGTATGTGGGAAGACGAGATTGTCCGACTTATCCTTGCTGACGAACTAAGCCCCGATAATTGTCGGCTGTGGGATATTAAAACTAACGAAAAACTAGACTATGATCGCTTTGATCAGGATTTGGGAAATGCCGAAGCGGGATACCAGGAAGTCGCACGTCGATTAGGTATTTTACCCGAATCGGGACCAACCGATATGCCCGGTCCAGCAGCGATGCAGTAAAACACATGCCTTATGGCAAAGTCATAACGTATTGAAAGTCAGGGCAAACTGCACGGCTCAGCAAAGGGCGTTGATAATGTAGTCTGGCTAGGGCATGAAATGAGGCAAATACAGCGCCAAATTTATATGGAGACGATCTCTTGAAAGCCACGGTTCACGTTACGCTTAAAAATGGTGTTCTCGACCCTCAAGGCAAAGCCGTTCAAAACGCGCTCAGCGGACTAAATTTTTCAGGTATTGAAGATGTTCGCCAGGGAAAGTTTATCGAGCTTGAGCTGAGCGAGACTGATCCTGAAAAAGCGCATGCCCAGGTCGAAGATATGTGCAAGAAATTACTCACCAATACGGTGATTGAAAATTACACGATCGAGATCATAAAGGAATAATCCTCATGAAATCAGCCGTCATAGTTTTTCCCGGCTCCAATTGTGATCGTGACGCGAAAGTCGCTTTAGAAGATGTAACCGGTGGCGAAGTCATTATGCACTGGCATGGCGATATTGAATTGCCAAAGGTCGATTTAATTGTGGTGCCGGGTGGATTTTCATACGGCGATTATCTTCGTTGTGGCGCTATGGCTGCAAAGTCTCCAGTTATGCGCGAAGTCAAAAAACGTGCTGACGATGGCATCGCTGTTGCTGGTATTTGCAATGGGTTTCAGGTTTTGACTGAAATTGAGCTTCTGCCAGGTGTACTCATGAGAAATGCGGATCTAAAGTTTGTATGCAAAGACGTGCATTTATCAGTTGAGACCGCGAATTCCGCTTTTACCGCTCATTATCAAAAAGGCCAGGTTATTCGTATCCCTGTTGCCCATCATGACGGTAACTACGTCACCGATAATGACACACTTATGGCATTGAATGACCAAGACCGGATTGCCTTTCGCTATGTATCCGAAGACGGTGCACGTGGGAATGATGCCAATCCAAATGGATCCATGGATGATATCGCTGGCATTCTCAACGAAAAGCGAAATGTGCTTGGTATGATGCCTCATCCAGAACGCCTTGTATCGCCGTCTCTGGGCGGCACAGATGGTCGACCTATGTTTGAAGGGCTACTTGCCGCGTTTGGTTAATTGGCTACTTCCATAATTTTGTCATCATTGAAGATTATACGACGTAATCAATAATTTAACTTTGATCGTAATTATGTGTATGTTACTTACAATTACGTTTCGCATCGCAGGCAATGTGCCGCGGCGAACATTTATCTGGGAATTTTAAAGATGCGTGATGTCAAAGTTTTAGCAGTACTGTCAATTGCAACTCTAGCCCTATCGGGTCAAGCGAACGCGGCTGACCGTGCCACGGGTACATACATTGGTGCCGGTGCTGGCGCTAACATCACGTAAGGTACCGAACTTAACGGAAACGGTACATCTAACGAACTTGACCATGACACTGGTTATATTGGCGTTCTATCGCTTGGCCATGCCTATGCAAACGGTCTTCGTGGTGAAATTGAACTCGGCAAACGCAGCAACACTGTGAGTAAAAGTGGCGGAACGAGCACGGGGGCAACTCTTCAGTCTTAAGCGCAATGGTCAATGGTTACTATGATTTTGCCACTGGCACAGCTTTCATTCCATATCTCGGCGCAGGTATTGGCGTCAGTCGTATTAACGTTGATGCGTCACTCGTTGGTGCCAATAGAGTGAACAGTTCAGGGACAGGTTTTGGCTTGCAAGGTATTGCAGGCGTTGGATATCAGTTAGATGACAATTGGACGGGCTCGCTCGAGTATCGTTACTATACGCTGCAAGATGTCGAGGTTAACCTTTCAAACGGTAGCCGCGTCGATGCGGATTATAACTCTTATTCCATTATGGTTGGTCTTCGCTATACGTTTGGCGAAAAAAAAGCCAATGGCTGCCGTTGCTCCTGCACCTGCGCCTGCTCCAGCAGAACCAGCACCGATTGCTCGCAATTATATCGTGTTCTTTGATTGGGACAGCGCAACTATCTCAGATGAAGCTATCGCAATTTTAAAAAGTGCTGCTGAGAACGCGCGCAAAGGCAATATTAGCCGCATCCAGGCAACAGGCCATGCAGATACATCTGGAACGCGACGCTACAATCAAAAGCTATCTGAAAAGCGCGCACAGGCAGTACGGACACAACTTAACAGCCTTGGCATTGCAACCAACCAAGTTGCAGTTGCGGGTAAAGGCTAGCTTGAGCAGCTTTCACCAACACCAGATGGTGTTCGCGAGCCGCAAAACCGCCGCGTTGAGATTGTTTTCCCTCAATAAAAGCGTCTAACGTTTTGAAATTTCTGAATTAAAGCCTTTAAGTTACTTGGATTTATCTACCAAGATAACTTCTGGGCGGCAGGAACTTGGCACATCAACATCTCCAGCAGGGCGTTTCATTGAAAATAATGCCAGTTCACGTGGCTTCATGTGCTTGAGCGCTATAAATGTTCTTAATGTGCGTTTGCAATAATGAGAACGTTTTGAAATTGAACGCTGCGACGCGCGGTTAGCAAGTGTTGTAATATAAGAATTCAATACCTTTTCAGCACCAGCACCATGGCTCAAACGAAATAGTTGTTTGAGTGCGTGACCATGATCAACAAATGTATTTTGGAATTTCTTGGCATAGTTATTGTATTGCGGTCGCGCATCACACGTGAGGGCTGTAACCATTAACTCTGTTTGAAGTGCACGGACATGAAACGCAGCTTTATCAGGTCGAATGTCACAGCTTGCGGAATAGCAGACCCTGCGCTAACACTAGCTAGCGCAACCCCAACCGCGAATCCAAGGGCTTTTGCCCGCATGAGGATCTCAAAACAACCTATTCTTACAAGTTGAAAATCACACATTCTGTGTTTTACATCAAGGGGTTTGTGGCAAAACCGAGGCAAACCCGGGGCAAAGCAACCACGAATTTATACGTTCTGCATTAAAGGTGTGTATCCCCATGCTGTCATTTGCTATGAAACGGGCAACGGTCGCCATTTAATTGAGGGATAAACTCTTGAGTGAAATCACCCCTGCAGTCATCGCCAAGCATGGCATATCTGATGAAGAATACACAAAGATCCTCGAAATTCTCGACGGGCGTATACCAAATCTGACCGAATTGGGTATTTTCTCGGTGATGTGGTCAGAGCATTGCTCATACAAATCCTCTAAAAAATGGCTTAAAACATTGCCAACAGAAGGGCCTCAAGTGATTTGTGGGCCTGGCGAGAACGCTGGCATTGTGGATATTAGCGATGGTCAGGCAGCTATTTTCAAAATGGAAAGCCACAATCATCCGTCCTATATCGAACCTTATCAAGGTGCTGCAACAGGTGTTGGCGGCATCCTGCGTGATGTATTTACCATGGGTGCTAGACCTGTATGTAACTTGAACGCCCTTAGGTTCGGTAGTCCCGATCATCCAAAAACACAGCACCTTGTTTCAGGTGTTGTTGCGGGTATCGGTGGATATGGCAACTGCGTCGGTGTTCCGACTGTTGGTGGTGAATGTGAATTCCACGAGAGCTATAACGGGAATATTCTTGTTAACGCCATGACTGTTGGCATCGCAGACACGGATAAGATTTTCTATTCAGAGGCATCTGGCGTTGGCAATCCGATTGTCTATGTTGGATCAAAAACCGGCCGTGATGGCATTCATGGTGCAACAATGGCTTCTGCAGAATTTTCTGAAGATAACGAAGAAAAGCGCCCAACCGTTCAAGTCGGCGACCCATTTACTGAAAAGCTACTCATTGAAGCCTGCATGGAGCTCATGTCGACCGATATGATCGTCGCCATTCAGGATATGGGTGCTGCAGGCCTTACGTCATCATCATTTGAAATGGCATCCAAAGGTGGCATGGGCGTAGAACTCGACCTCGACCATGTACCTCAGCGCGAAGAGAATATGACCGCATATGAAATGATGTTGTCTGAGAGCCAAGAGCGCATGCTGATGGTCTTGAAACCTGGCCGTGAAGAAGATGCACGAAAGATCTTCGACAAATGGGAATTGGATTTTGCGGTTGTTGGCCATTTGACGGATAGCGGCCATATGGTCCTTCGTCACAAAGGCGAGATCGTTGCGGACCTTCCAATTGATCCGCTTGCTTTAGCGTCTCCAGAATATGATCGTCCATGGGTTCGCACGCCTGATCCTGAACCGCTAAGCGCCAGTGACATCCCAGCGCCAACGAAGCTGATGACTGCGTTAGAAACACTCATTAGTTGCCCCGGCTTATCGTCAAAACGTTGGATATGGGAACAGTATGACCATATGGTCATGGGTGACACGCTCGGCATCGGCAGGCCAGGTGGCGCAGACGCAGCGCTTGTTCGCGTTCACGGCACCCAGAAAGGCTTGGCTGCAACATCAGATTGCACGCCTCGTTACTGCAAGGCCAATCCCGTTGAAGGTGGCCGACAAGTTGTCGCCGAGGCATATCGCAACTTGACTGCAACAGGTTCAACGCCGCTCGCCATTACGGACAACATGAACTTCGGCAATCCAGAAAAGCCAGAAATCATGGGGCAATTTGTGGGCTGCATTGAAGGTATGCGTGAAGCCTGCTTGGCACTCGACTTCCCTGTCGTGTCAGGCAATGTCTCGCTTTACAACGAAACCAATGGTCAAGCCATTCTGCCGACACCCACGATTGGCGCCGTTGGATTACTGTCTGACTACAATCAGGCTGTCGGTTTAGGTCTGAAGCATGAGGGAGAAACGCTTGTCCTCATTGGCGATACGAAGGGTCATTTAGGCCAGAGTGTATATATTCGTGAACTCCATAATCGCGAAGATGGCCCTCCGCCTCCGGTTGATCTCGCACGTGAGAGACTAAACGGTGATTTTGTTCGCGATGTTATCATCTCAGGTCTTGTCAGTGCCTGCCATGATATCTCGGACGGTGGCATACTGGTAAGTGTTGCAGAGATGGCCATGGGCGGTGGTATTGGAGCTGAAATTAACGTCGATAATGGCGACATTCCTGCACACGCATGGCTGTTTGGTGAGGACCAAGGGCGATATATCATATCAACTAACGATCCAGAGGCTGTTATGAGTAAGGCGATAGCAGCTGGCGTCCATGCTTCCAAGATTGGCCAGGTCGGCGGTAAGGACCTCAAACTCTCAAATGGCGAAGTGATCAGCGTTGGAAAGCTTAAAAGCCAGAATGAGCGATGGCTGCCAGAGTATATGGGTGCTGCTTAAGTCTTACCTGACGTATTAATCTGGTGCAGCTTATTCAAATGATATGGGTTTAAAGGATGTGATATCCGGAGGCCCGTCTGCAAAAAGCCATTTAGGCTTTTTGCCAAATCTGTCAGGCCCCGGTAACGCAATCAATGATGAGCAAACAGTTCCAAAGCCTTCTTGGCTCCCGACTGTCATAGCGCCGCGCCCACTCATTTCATCATCAGCTTGCCGGCTCGCAATCAACTCAGACCATGCAGACCAGTCATCATGGTCAGGATCTGGCGTATCTGCAGCTTGGAATTGTGGCAAATAGCGTGAAATTCGTAGCGAAGAATGATCGTTCATATCATTAGCCGTCACCATGGAAAGACCAGGTGGGATGATATGGGCCTCGATCGTTGAAACATCGCCGGTTGAACGAAGCCAAAACGCATCTAACGCATCCGCAATCACAAGATTAAAACCTCGGTAGGCACGCCCATCTAAATGCGCCAATGCTTCGGCTGCCTCTTTCGCTTCAGAATGGCTTAACGCTTCTAACGGCAATTCACCTCGAGATCTCTTGCCCTCAGCTGGGCCCAGAGACCCTGGACGATTTAAAACTGCCGCCAAGACGCCATCATCATTAACACCCATCCACGTACCGCCCGCTTCTTCATCGATGCCCGCGATAATATGAGGATGATCGTCCCAATGGCGGGCCGGTGGACGCCATGGACGGCCTGACATTTCGTCGCGGTTAGCCGCGATAAGAGCTGGCCAAGGCGCCTTTGGCGCACGATGAATGATAACGGTACACATAAACTGAATATAATCCCTACTTAGTAGACAAACCAGTCATGCACAGCTTGCGAGAATTGGATGAGCAGACTATCTATATCTTAACAGAACATAACATTTAGGGAGCTATCCAATGGCCGATTCTTTTTCTAAACGCGAAAAGGGTGAAGAGCTTAAGTTCGAACTTGATCAGCAACTATTGTTCAAGGCGGAAAGTCGTCGAAATAAGCTACTTGGCCTTTGGCTCGCTGAGATTTTTGGCCTGACTGATGATGCAGCTAATACCTATGCGAAAGAAGTTGTCATCTCCGATTTGGATGAACCTGGTATCGAAGATGTCATGCGCAAAGTCATGAGCGACATTGAAAAGCACTCAGCTCCCGTAACTGAAGATCAGGTGCGTGCGAAGATTGGCGAGCTTGAGAGCGTTGCTATCGATCAGATCAAAGCAGAAATCTAAACTGAGCTTACGAACCAAACACACGGGCGAAAATATCATCGACCCGTGCTGTGTGGTAGCTGATCGAATCTTTTTCGAGCAATCGCTTTAGATCGTCAGCAGGTAGTAATTTTGCAAGCTCTGGATCATTTCTGAGGAAGAACGCCAATCGGTTATCGTGATTGGCGGCTTCTTTTTCAATATCATCCAAGACCGGTGGCGTGTCAGGATTATCCTGATCAATGCCAAAGCTTTTCCAAACTCGCATCGCATTCCTTTGGACGATTTTGTATGCGTCTTCACGGCTCGTACCGTTTTGAGTTAAGAATAGCAGGACGCGCTGCGCATCATGGATACCACCAAACGCATTCATATGGCCCAGCATATTATCAGGATACACAACCAGCTTATCGATAACGCTGGTCAATCTCGCCAAAGCAAAATCCAATGTTACCGTAGCATCAGGGCCAATCATTCTTTCAACAGATGAATGAGAGATGTCTCGCTCATGCCATAAAGCAACGTTCTCAAGTGCAGGCACGACAGCTGCACGAACAATCCGCGCTAACCCTGTGATATTCTCAGTTAAAATTGGGTTCCGCTTGTGCGGCATTGCAGATGAGCCTTTTTGACCCGGTGCAAAATATTCCTGAGCTTCACGGACTTCCGTACGCTGTAGATGCCTGATCTCGACTGCGACGTTCTCTAGCGAGCTGGCAATGACGCCCAACGTTGCAAAATACTGCGCGTGACGATCACGAGGAATAACCTGCGTTGATATTGGTTCAGGAGATAGGCCAAGCTTTTCTGCAACATGTTCTTCAACGCGCGGGTCAATATTTGCAAATGTACCAACGGCGCCTGAAATTGCGCAGGTAGCAATATCTGCCCTGGCCGCTTCAAGACGCACTTTGTTTCTGGAAAATTCTGCATGGAAACGTGCGAACTTGAGTCCCATCGTCGTTGGCTCTGCATGAATGCCGTGTGATCGGCCCATGCACACCATCAATTTGGTCTCGAAAGCCCGTCTTTTAAGCGCTTCGAGCAAACCATCAATATCAGCGAGAAGAATATCAGCCGCTTGCATCATTTGAACGGAGAGGCACGTGTCCAAAACATCCGATGATGTCATACCCTGATGAACAAACCGGGCTTCTTCGCCAACTTGTTCGGCAAGTTCAGTCGTAAACGCGATCACATCATGCTTGGTTTCACGCTCAATGGCATCAATCCGCTCAATACGCTCTGCAGTATAAGGCTTGTCACCTTTAGTCCAGACAGCCGCAGCTGCCTCTTTTGGGATAACCCCGATGTCAGCAAGGGCGTCACATGCGTGCGCCTCAATCTCAAACCAAATTCGGAATTTATTAGATGCATCCCATATAGCGGTCATATCAGGTCGGCTGTAACGCGGAATCATGCTTAATCTCCTATAGAAGCGGGCCGATCATACTCTTGAATACGGATTTTTAAAGCCCACAAACACATTTCCTTTTCATGACTTTGCAATATCTGGCGGGTATAAAGATACATTATGAATACAAACTCAGATCAAAGTCCCGTTCTTGTCGATATTCCGTTTGTCGACGCCACACAATTTGGCGCGCTAGACGTTGCCCGTGCCGAGGCAAGTCGTTTCCAAGCGATTATAACCGCAGGTCGTGAACACTACGGGTCTCTGGCCATCGGGATCGGCGACTTCGTGTCTAAGACATGGCTTAAGCGGCAGAATGATGCCCTTGCCGCCGAAATCGATAGCGTGGCGCAAGAAGCTGGTCGCGGCGGTGCTTGGTTGTTGAATATGTCCTATGAGTGGAGTTGCACCACTGGTGCTGGCCCGGATCCATCTGGAAATGGGAGCCGGATGCTACGTACTCTGGATTGGCCACTGGACGGTCTTGGTGAAACGATTGTGGTCGCCAAATTCAAAGGTAAAGCAGGATCTTATTTTAATGTGACGTGGCCTGGGTTCTCGGGTGTCGTTACGGCCATGGCACCAGGTCGTTTTTCTGCTGCAATAAACCAGCCGCCTTTCAGAAAATGGACAAGGTCTTGCTGGGTTGATTGGGGTATCAATAGAGGCCGACTATTAACGCGTAAAGCGCCACCGCCTTCACACCTTCTGCGCCATGTTTTTGATACCTGCGCAACCTATGACGAAGCCAAAGAGCTTCTTACTGAAACACCATTAGCCATTCCGGCGTTCTTTACACTAAGTGGAACAGCCCCCAATCAAGCATGCTTGATAGAGCGCGAAGAAAATGCTGCGAGTGTTCATGAGAGCCCAACATCATGCGCAAATCATTGGTTACAGCGCGATGTCCCAGGTCATGGGCGCGGCCATCAAAGCACTGACCGATTAGTACTGATGGAAAGCACGCGTGATAAAATATCCGATGGTTTTGATTGGGTTACCGATCCAATACTGAACGAAACCACACGGATTGCTGTGGTCGCCAACGCCATGGAAGGAAAACTAGTTGTCCGTGGCTATGAAAAGGATGGCCCGGTCACACGTGACTATCAGCTACCCGCTCGTTTCTAAATGATAGAAACCAAACAAATGCGATGAGTTGAACAGCTGCGACGAGACCGAATGCCCATCGATATCCATCCGGGTGAAAGCCCCCACTTTCTGTCATAGGCCATAGGTCGATAATCAGGCCAACGCCCCATTGCACCAGAAATGCTGAAAAGAATGCGAGAACGTTGATTCCCGTCACAACGCGACCTGCGAGTGCGATTGGAAACCTCTGTGTCAGACCTGCATAACAAACAATTCCATACGTTGCCGTAAAGGCCCAGATCATCCACGTAACAACAGTTACAGGAACAACCTCAGCAAAGATCAAACCTTGAACAATCAAGAAAATCACCATGCCTGTGACCGAAATTTTGATCGCACCAACCCCGCGGTCACCAAAAAACTTTGTCACCCATGCCAAGAATATATAGCTCATGACCATTGCAGCAGCGACCCAGAATAACGCATCTGCCGTTGCACCAGCATCCAGCTTTAAAACATCATGGAACCAGGGGCCTAACCAAAGGCTTTGAATACCAAGGAAAGCTGCTTGCGATGTCACGCAAAGCGGTGCCACACGCCAAAACAATGGACTCGTAAAGACCCGTTTGACGCCAGATATCACGTCAGACCAGCTTTCATCTGATGGCTTGGTGTCTTTACGCTGCGGCACAACGAAGTAAACCATAGCAGCCATGAAAACGGCTACGGCTGTTAATACCCAGAACACCCCTCGCCATCCGGTGATCGTTTCAAGGTATTCTATGGGCGTCGTTCCAACTAATGCGCCAATACCACCTGCAACCATTTGATAAGCGTTCACTGTTGGCAGCTTATCTTTTGAAAGCCAAAGGGCATATGCCGTGAATGCTGCCATCAAACATGCTGACGTTCCCAGTCCAATTAAAGCGCGCCCCAAAGTCAGCATTGCCAATGACCCTGCCATTGCGAACATTGCTGTGCCAATCGCTGCAATAATGAGCAGGACAGTTTCAGTTTTTCTTGGACCATACCGATCAAGTAAAACGCCAAGAGGAATTTGAAAGGCAGCGAAAGCGAACAAATTGGCGCTGGTCAGCAATCCTAAATCAGATGCACTGAGACCTAAATCTTCAATCAATGATGGAGCGATGACCACATTGACAACTCTAAGCAGATAAGACAGCAAATACCCGAGCGCAAATGGGACAAAGACACGAACAACAGTGATAGACACAAGACCCCCCAATCGAATGTGATCATAACGGACACAACGCATAGAGTGGAACACATAAGTGCGTCATTGAGCTGTGATCTGAATTATCATAACGAACTGGTGATCGATCCATTTGTGATATTGAACACGCTGAGTTTTCTGGCATCATCTGGTGCAAACGAACACATGACAAAACTCGACTTAAGGGAAGTCCATGGCTGCAGCGACGCAAATTAAAAGAAGTTTCATGGAAAATATGAGGCGCCTTCTACGCCTCAAGTTGCTCATACCTCTGCGTCGTAGTCCACATTCCCCCGAATATGCTGCCCGCGGAGTTGCGGTTGGAATGTTTTGGGCGCTTACGCCACTCGTCGGCATTCAAATGTATTTATGTTTTATGACGTGGCTCATTTTAAAGCCTGCAAAAAGCCTACATTTCAGCCTTGTCATCTCTTGCGCTTGGACCTGGGTCACCAACGTTTTCACAATGCTGCCGATCTATTACGTCTTCTATGCCACAGGACAAATTATCCTTGGGCGCTGGGACAATATAACTGGGTATGAGACATTTTTAGGCTCTTCGGATCAGGCATTCGTAGACGGTGCTGGTATTTGGCATGCTTCAATCGATTTGCTCGGACTTTTGGCACAGGAAATTGGTATTTCAATGGCATTGGGATGTCTACCATTTGCGATATTCGGTGCTTGGATAAGCTATACCTTATCTCTGAAATATATCCGCCGACGGCGACGTAAAGGACGCGAGAAGCGGGCTCGCCGCAAAGCCGTTCTGGCTCAGGAACGGCCCAACGTCTGAAGTTTTTTCATTGCCGCATCCATTGCCGCCCCCCAAGGCTCAAGCGCATTCGCATCTTTAAGCATTTTTAATCCAACCTCGGCACCCCCCGATGTCGCAAGATTTTTCAGGGTATCATGGGGGTCGCGATCAGGTCGATCAGTAATCATTGCGCCAGCTGCCCGCATCATATCCGCTTTAACTTTCCGTGCCGTCTGCTGATCAACCCCAGCTTCAATCAAATCATCGGCTGTACTCCCGGCTACCCCATGCTCCAATCCAGGCAAATACCGTAACAATCAACATAACCGCTCGCCGCTTCAATGCTATTAGATATCTCAGCAATATTCCGTACGGTGAGATCAGGATCACGCCACCCGACCTGCGCATGATGCATCCACAGGCCTTTGAGCGCAGCATGACGTTTGTAGTCAGCTTCAGAGGCAACGCCCCGCTTAGCGAGGAAGGGACAAACACCAAAAGTTACCCTCCACTTCCAAAAGAATATCAGGCGGCGATGCAATCGTATCAGTAAAACTGCCGAACCGTTTCAACAGGCGTTTCGCCAACGGCTTGACGTCGCCTCTTGGAATCGCGGCGAAGAGAACCATTTCAAGGAGTTCGTAATCCGGCATGCCATCACCAGTAGATTTTAGAAATCGCGTGCGTAATCTTTGTCGATGCTCCACATGATCCGCGTTGCGGGTTACAGGGGCATCCATGGCATCACACGTTAAATGGCGGGCAGAATAGCCCCGTTGGCGAGAGGGTAAACACTTCATACCCATCTTTAGTCACAGCTAGTGAGTGCTCGAATTGCGCTGAAAGTGACCGGTCCTTGGTTACTGCAGTCCATCCATCAGACAGAATTTTAACATCTAACCGGCCCAAGTTAATCATAGGTTCAATTGTGAAGAACATCCCTTCACGTAAGACCTCGCCCTCACCAGGTCGGCCAAAGTGCATGATATTTGGAGCATCATGAAAAATACGCCCAAGACCGTGACCGCAAAAATCCCGAACAACTGAATATCGCTTAGATTCCGCAAAAGATTGAATTGCGTGACCAATATCACCAAGTGTCGCACCGGGTCGAACCATTTCGATACCACGCCACAAGCACTCGAATGTCGTCTCAACCAGCTTCTGTGCTTTCAAGCTCGGCTTGCCCACATAAAACATACGGCTCGTATCACCATACCAACCATCCAGAATAACCGTGACATCAATATTAATGATATCGCCATCAACAATTACTTTTGCACTCGGGATGCCATGGCAGACGACATGATTGATTGATGTGCAGATTGATTTTGGAAAACCACGATAATTTAGCGGTGCCGGAATAGCCTTCCGCTCTAACGTCCAATCATGGCACAAGGTATTCAACTCATCAGTGCTCATACCTGGAATAACATGAGGCGTAATGAAATCCAGACATTCTGCTGCTAAACGGCCTGCCTTACGCATACCTTCAAAACCTGCCTCATCATGAATTTTGATGAAACGGCCATCACGGCTGGGGACTTGTTCTGCATGATCATTCATTGTTTTGTCCATCATGTTTGACCTTATACAAGGCCCTTAGCGGTTTTTCACAGCCGCATAATTTATATGTTAACTTTGACTGGATGCGTAACATCAATAGATTTAGGGGTCAGACGGCAAGCATAACAGACAACTTCAACGCCTGCTTTCATTGCTGCTTCCAAACCTTTCGCGTATGTCGGATCAATATCATCAGCGACCACAAAACTATCTGCATCTTCACGCTGCACAAGATAGAACATTACTGATCTATGGCCTTCTTTAACCATGTCAGCCAGTTCAACCAAGTGCTTTGCGCCTCGGGTTGTTACCGCATCTGGAAATTCAACAGGGCCAGAAACCAAATCACGGCGCATCGTTGAATTCTTCACTTCAACATAGCATTTAGGTTTAGCATCATCCTCGAGCAAGATATCAATCCGGGAATTCTTACCGTATTTCACCTCTCGGCGGAGAGATGCATACCCATTTAGCTCACTGATCTTCCCGTCCTCAATCGCTTCAGAAACGATATAGTTGGGTAATGCGGTATTAATACCAACGAGGGTCTCACCAACACGAACAAGCTCCCAGGTGAACTTCAACTTACGATCTGGATTACGTGCAGGTGAGAGCCAAACCTCAGAGCCAGGCTCTTTCACACTTTCCATAGAGCCAGAATTTGCGCAATGCGCGACAACAACAGTGCCGTCATCTAATTCGACATCGGTCAGAAACCGTTTATAGCGTTTAATCAAACGCCCACAGATAAGGGGATCAGGAAATTTCATTCGAAGCTCTTAACTGACCAGAGTTAAATATGCAACCTTTTGGCAAGGCGTAACAATGCCTCAACTCTCTGTATCCATACGATCGAGGAACATAAACCTGAAATCCGAACCATTATTTGGATGATCATCGCGAAGAAACATTGTCGTATCATTTTTAATCATAAGGATTTCACGCACTGTATTGACGATCCGTCGATCGATATCGAAGAAGCGAAAAAACTCATCAACAAGCTCTTTCTCTCGGGCAATAACATGTCCATCGACAATCATGAGCTCATACATATTAGCAATCACCGAAATAATCTGAGCCGGCGTTAGCGTATCCTCAATTGATAAAAGGAATTTATCATACTCATGTTTGGTAACATACGCGAAGGCGTCCGCTGTAAGTCGTTGAATTTGCGTCGAACTCATTTCACGTTTCGACACATGCTTCCCAAGCAAACTCACCAACCCCTCACGCTCTTCAGGCACGGCCTTCTTATCTGCCATGACGATATAGGCCGTCGCAGTCGCTAGCGCTTGCATCGGTGTTAAAACGGGCATTAGTTCCAAAACGAAATTCTCCTTAGCGAACAATACTACAGTATCTCTCATCCACCATAAGTTTTGCAAATACGGCGTAGAACGCTATAATTAGGTAGTCAAGAAATGACAACCTTTCAGGTAATATAACGTAGAATACGCCGAGCTTAACCGTTTGAGTAGCGTGTTTACACATGGCGTTAGAAATTTCTAGTGTTGCCAGCGCTGATCGCCTTAGGGTCCAGCGTGATCAAGCGACAGAGCGTGCCCTGGCCCAACAGCGCGAGGAAGCCGTTGCGCGTAACCGTCAGGCTGAACGGTTCACAGAAGACCGTCAACGTGCCGATGCAGCCGCACGGGACCTTACTCAATCCCGGTTTCAGCGCGATTTTGTGCGTAGTATTGACGATGACCAACGATTTGACGCATCTCGAGAACTCGCTGTAAAGGATGCGCGTCTTGATGAACGTGTCGCTCGTGATGTTGCAGATCAACGGCAGTTATATGCCGATGAACGGGTCGATGCTGCTGACCAACGTTTCGCAGATCAAAGTGCACAGCCGCTCACGCCAACAGCAGCAGTAACACAACCGATTGCGCCCCCTCCATTAGCTGCACAGGATGACAATGGTTTTGAGCAGCTACTCGCGGAACGAAATACACGCCTTGCAGAACGGGCAAACGCAGAGCAGCAGTTCGACTCGATCCAAGCCCAAGAATTTCGACAATCTCAACGATCTATTGATGATCTACAGGCAGATCCATCAACTTTACCAGAACAGCCACCACGTGGCGGAATTGTCGATTTCCAGGCCTAAACGAACGGTCATCTCATTTCACGAAGGCGTGTGGCTCTAATGCCAAACGATGTTTCTCCTATCGACAGACAAATCGATGAAGCCCTTGCTTTACATCGGCAAGGCAAGCTGGACGAGGCAGAAGCCATTTACCATGATGTTCTAGCCCAGCATCCCAATCATGCTGAAATATTACATTTTTTAGGTCTTATTGCGCACCAGAAAGGTGAGCATGAACGAGCAATCAGCCTCTTGAAGCAAGCGATTGATGTTCTGCCTCAGACTGCTCAATTCCAATCAAACTTAGGCCTCGTCCAAACGTGCGCCGAGTTATTCCATGACGCTGCCGTAACGTTCAAAAACCTACTGGCAACACATTCAAATGATCCCAATATTGCGAATGCTTACGCAACGGCCTTAAAAGGTACGAAGAACTGGGATGAGGCAAAAAGTGTTCTATGTGAACTCATAGGCAGCTATCCAAATTATGCCCCAGGTCATTTCAATCTTGGAAATCTATATCTAGCCCAAGGGTACGCGTCCCTGGCCGTCCCTTTGTTTGAAACAGCATTCGGACTGGCGCCAAACGACGCAACAGGCCGTAATTTGGCAACAGCCCTACAAAATACTGGTCATAATCAACGAGCAATATCTTTGTTATTAGAGCTTGTTGAGAAATCTCCATCTGATTCTGCAGCTTTGAATAACTTAAGTAATTTACACCGGGAAGCAGGCAAACTCGACGAAGCACAGGTACTCCTTGATCGTGCTTTGCTTATTGATCCAACCTTGGCAGATGCCTGGTATAATCTTGGATCAATCCAAGTGACACAGAATGATTGTGCGACAGGTGTATTATCATTCAAACGTGCTTTAGATAGTCGTCCATGTTTCATTAAAGCCGATTGGGCTGCTAAGCTTGCCCTACCCCAAATATACGAGAGTGAGAACCAACGCCAAGACATGCGCGCCCATTGGCAGGCAGGGCTTATGCAAATTAGAGATGCACCTATTCAAACGACACCTGAGGGTATCCAAGCCGCACTTGCCGCAATCAGCGAAATCACGCCTTTTGCATTGGCATATCAAGGTGCAGATGACCGGCTGCTGATGTCAGAATGGGGTCAGCAGGTCTCAACAATTACTCAAACCGCATATTCTGAATTTTCGGAACTGGCGCCTATCCCAAACCGTGACCGCAAACGTATCGTATTTGTCTCAGCTCATTTCCGGAGCCATACAATTGAACGATTATTTTCAGGTTGGGTGACAGGGTTAGAGCCAGCAGAGTTCGATGTGCATTTTGTTTCTACGAGTGGCGCCGGCGACCGCAGAACAACAGACATGTGTGCTGCTGTAAGTGGATCATTCACGGCATCTACAAGCATCATAGAGATTGCATCACATATTCATAAATTAGCCGCTGATATTATCATTTACCCTGATATCGGCATGGACCCGCGCACACAAGTTTTAGCGGCACTCCGATTAGCTCCGCGGCAGGCTATGTCGTGGGGGCATCCTGTAACCAGTGGTTTGCCAACGATTGATACTTTCTTGAGTTCTGCACTCATGGAGCCTAATGGAAGCCAAGCACATTATACTGAGAACCTGGTTTGCTTGCCTCATCTATCGATAGATTACGCCCGTCCGTCAATGCCGAAAGATAAAATTTCGCATGATTTTCAATGTGCACAATCGTTATTCAAAATTCCACCACATCAAGATCATGTTTTTGCTAAAATTATAAAGCAAATACCTGGCAGGACGCTGAGTTTCTTCGCGCATCCAATCACTCAAGTCACGGCTGCTTTCCAAACCCGGATAGCACGTGCATTCAAAAGTGCCGGATTAGACCCTGACGAAACTCTCCGTTTTATTGCCCCGTGTGATCGGCAAAAATTCTTATCCCACCTTGCAGGATCACGTGTGATTTTAGATACCTTCGAATGGTCAGGCGGAAATACATCATTGGAATCATTCGCAATGGGAAAGCCCGTCGTAACGCTTCCTGGTAAATTTATGCGCGGGCAACATACCTCAGCAATGATTAGATTGATGGGTATTGATGAACTTAATGTGGGGACTGAAGACGCGTATATAGCAGAAGCTATTAAGCTGATTTCGGACGAAGAGTATTATAAGAATGTGATTGTTCGAATTGAGCAGCGTTCATCTTGTTTATTTAATGACCAAGAGGCTATTCTGGGGTTGGCATCATTTCTGCGCGAGCATTAATCTCGCGCGTCTTTAAATGTGCAACAAGCGGATAGAGTGCTGACAGAAAAGATATGATAAACCCAAGAGCGCCTTCTTTATAACCTTTACGTGTAACGTAGCATTTCCAAAATCGAGATAGCACTTTACGCGCCATCGTCTTGGTTCGCCGGTCATCTTCCCTACTTGCCATGTCTTCTGCACCGAGAGAGGTATTGCGGTTGAACCGTTGCATGAGAGTAGAAATATCTTTGGCGAAGTTATGACGGACCCCGCCTATGAGATCTGCACCTCTTGTCCCTAAAAATGAAATATTTGGATGAACGCGTTCCATCCCCCAGGTCTTAGTTCCTTTGCGAAAAAGACTTCCACGCAAATCGGGTGCAAGAGCCGCCATCCAACCATGCCGAACGTAGCGGCCATAAACGTAATTATGTATGGGCGTAAAAAAGAAATCATTTTGATTCTTTTCAACAGTAATCGTTATTTCTTCTGCAAGATCAGTCTCAATCCACTCGTCGGCATCGACTTCAAGTATCCAAAGACAGCTACAAGCCTCAATACCAACGGAACGTCGAACACCTTCTATCTCCCATGCCCCTTCAATAATTTTCGCATTGTGTCGCTTGGCAATGACGACGGTTTCGTCAGTACAGCGATCAGCAACCAAAACGATTTCGTCGGCAAACGATAGGCGGGTAAGGCAATCATCTAAGATCGCTTCTTCGTTGTGTGCGACAACTAGGGCAGAGAGATTACTCATACATAGACTTTAGCAAATAGAATGAATGGAAGGCGATACAAATGCAAAAGCCGGCATCCATTGGATACCGGCTTTGCGAAACAAAACTTTGACCGTGATTAACGCGAATAAAATTCGATAACCAGATTTGGTTCCATCTGAACTGGATAAGGAACATCTTCCAGCTTTGGCTGACGAATGAATGTACCCGTCATCCGCTGATGGTTCACTTCAACGTACTCAGGCACTTCACGCTCTGAGCTTTCGCTGGCCAACAATAAGAGTGGCATCTGACGTGACTTTTCGCGGACTTCTACGACATCACCTTCTTTAACCATATAGGAAGGAATATTCACTCGAATACCATTCACTGTAATATGACCGTGGTTGATGAACTGACGAGCTGAGAAAACAGTCGGAACGTATTTCATACGGTAAATCACTGCATCTAAGCGGCGCTCAAGAATACCGATGAGGTTTTCCGATGTATCACCACGACGGCGAACAGCTTCTTTATAATACTTACGGAACTGCTTCTCTGAAATGTTACCGTAATAACCCTTCAGCTTCTGCTTTGCCATGAGCTGCAGACCAAAGTCTGAGGGCTTCTTGCGGCGCTGACCGTGCTGACCTGGGCCATAATCACGGACGTTTACTGGGCTTTTCGGACGACCCCATAGGTTTACACCTAGGCGACGGTTAATTTTATACTTTGAACTTACGCGTTTTGACATTTTGTCTCTCTTTTACGTTAACCGGATGTTATGAGCCCGGTAGTCCGACCCACGTCTTCGTGGCGGCGGGGAATAACGAAACTAAGCCGTTAGCCCACATTCCCAGGCAGAAACCGCAGAACATAGGCAAAAACGACCAAATGTCAAAGCCTGCGTACATTTTTTATGCGGTGATACTCAATTTTGCCTTCAGGGCACTCCGTCCCTGATTTGTGAGTATAACCTTGCGTGTATCCGTCACTCGCTCAATCCATCCATTTTTAATGAATTTATCCGCGAGTGCAGCCCCCAAAGTCCCGCCCACATGTGGCCTGCGCTCACTCCAATCAAGACATCGACGGGCAAAGTGACGACGTTTTTCTTTGAGTTGGCCTAAATCGATACCAAGGCCCACAAAGAACGCCGCACCAGCCTCAGTTGTATGAAAGTCTTGATCATCTTCTGTTACAAACCCCTCTTTTCTTAGAGCATCTGCAAGTGCAACGCCTAGAACACCGGCCAGATGGTCATAACACATGCGAGACTCTCTAAGTTCGCTCAAAATCTTTGATGGTTTTCGATGTACAACCGGGCCGTCAGGGATTAATTGTGCAAGTGGCTCCAGTACATCCCCGACACGCGGGTCGGCAAGTCGGTAATATCTATGGCGACCTTGCTTCTCGACGGCAATGAAGTTTGCATCCATCGTTTTCTTTAAATAACTCGAGGCCGTTTGCGGCGTTACACCTGCGTGCATGGCGAGTTCTGTCGCCGTTAATGCATGCCCGCCTGCCATTGCTGCCAACATATTTGCCCGAGCAGGCACACCAATCATAGCGCCAATACGAGCAGCAGCCCGAGCATCTGCTTTTTCCCAGCCATAATTAAACATCTGAAACTCCTCATGCATCCATATTTCGATGGTAAGCGAACTGTTAAATAATGATAAGGTTTGTAATTCCCACCATAGTTAAGATTAAACACTGAAATTGACGAATGGAGACATCTCATGCAACGAAATGAATTCTTAGAACGGCATCACAATGGCCCAATGATCCGCATGCCAGACGCATGGGATCCAGGTTCTGCTAAGATCATGCAAGCAGCAGGGGCTGAAGCTTTGGGAACAACGAGTGCCGGCATTGTCTATACCCAAGGGCTTCCAGATTATGAAGGCGCGCTTAGCCGTGACGAATGTTTGCGTGTTGTTCAAGAGATGACTGATGCCGTAACTGTCCCCATTAGCGTCGATAGCGAAGATGGATATGGCGATACGCCTGAGGACGTCGCTGAGACCTTCAAGATGATGATTGAAGCAGGGGCTATGGGTGGCAGCATTGAAGATCATCAATTAACCAGTGGACGTGAGTTAATTATGCTAGAAGAGACGGCAGACCGCGTTCGTGCTGCTCGTGAAGCCATTGATCGTATGGGCGCACCATTCGTTCTCACCGCACGCGCAGAATGTTTTCTGGTCGGATATCCAGACCCATTGGATGAGAGCATCCGTCGCCTGAAGCTTTATGAAGATGCTAGTGCCGATTGCCTATACGTGCCGGATGTGCGCTCTCGAGAGCAGATAACCGCTGTCTTAGACGCCCTCACGAAACCTGTAAATATTCTCGTTGGTATTAAGAGTTTTGATATACCACTGGATGAGCTGGAAACTATGGGTGTACGCCGTATCAGCACAGGTGGCAGCATTATGTGCTCAATATTGGGTTTGATTCGCAGCGCCGTTGGAGGCCTTGGTGCAGGCACATTGGATTATCTTGATAATATGATTCGCCATGATGAGCTTACAAAATTATTCTCAGGCACGAATGTCTCAGGAATTTAAATGCTATAAGCTCAGCCGTTAACGGCGTTATAGCGTTCCTCAGCTTCACGGAAGGCGCGGCGCGTCGTCTCAACGTCCCAATCGCGCTCCTGCAGGCTTTCATGCTCCCATTCACTTCGTGGCTCATCAGGCTCAAAAAAATCACCTGCATAAACGTGAATAGCAGCAGAAAATTTGTCTAATGGATTGGTCACAGAATGGATAATGCTGTGCCCCAACGTCCTAACATCGCCGACACCAAGAGAATCAGCACCCGCCGCCTCCAGACCATTGTCTGTACGTTTCCAAAACACGTTATCCTCTCGGCCATTATAAACACCGATGACAGCAAACATATTATGGTTGTGCGGGATCAAGGTCATATATGGCGACCATATGAAATTAATGACCGTCAGATCAGAAGAACGATGTAGAAGATCGATACCAGCCTTTTTAGGCTCACCAAGTTCTTTCATGATACTTGCTGGATCAGAAACAGCTTCTGTCACAAGTGAACGAACTGACGCCTGTCCTTCTTTAACAGCTTTGCCACAGGCATCAATGAATGCATCTTTGTTAAACATAACGATTTCCTCTCAATCAAACGGGATGAAATGATATGCCGCATAAGCATTGAACTGTCCAGCCGCGACGCTCCTGCATCAATTGCTATGAGCAGGCATTTGAAGAAGCGGCATTTCAAATTCAAATATGGAAGCTACGTAATTAAGCTTCTAGTTCACTATCCCAATACAAGAAGTCCCGCCAACTCTCGTGAAGAAAATTTGGAGGGAAGGCACGTCCATTTTCTTGCAACCGGTATGTCGAAGGCCGCTCTGGTGATCGCATAGGAAACATTTTGGCTTGTTTCGGTAGTTTGTGGCCTTTTGCAAGATTACACGGCGAACACGCCGTCACGACATTTTCCCAAGTTGTTCTTCCACCTCGACAACGAGGAATAACGTGGTCAAATGTCAGGACTTCAGTTGCGAGCCGCTGACCACAGTATTGACATGAAAATGCATCACGTAAAAATACGTTAAAGCGCGTAAAAGCCGGTCGCTTATTCATCTGCACATATTCTTTGAGCGCGATCACGCTAGGAAGTTGAAATTCTTCGCTCGCAGATCGCGCTACTTTATCATAATTGGATACAACGGAGACTCTACCCAAAAAGACAGCCTTAAGTGCGTCCTGCCACGACCAAACCGAAAGGGGGTAGTAGCTGAGCGGACGAAAGTCTGCGTTCAGCGCTAAAGCCGGATAACCAATAATGGACATCAAATACTATATCTCCTATCCAGACAGGTAGAACAGTACACGATATTGAGAAAATGCAAAATAAGATTGAGTTAAATGTTAGTGACAGCAATCCCACATAATGAATTCATCTACAAAACTTAAATATTCTACAGCTTTACACCGAACACATCTGCCAAGAAAAACATACCAGCTTTAATGCCGTCATCATCAATGCCATGCCCCAAATTTGGGCGCGCAAGGCCTTCACATGGCACGCCATTTTCACGAAGCGTGTTAAGTGCAGCGGGCATGAAGTCGAAAGGCAGAACCTCGTCATCTTGACCATGGCAGAGCAATATTGGCGGTTTCACAGTAATCTCATTGGCGAGGTTATCGGCATCTACGAGCATGCCTGAGTATCCGAGAACCCCTGCGCACGCCTTTGGACGTCGAAGGCCAACATGTAATGCCATCATGGTTCCTTGGGAAAACCCAACCAAAGCGAGGTCCTTGTCTTCAAGGCCCATCTCAGCCAGTTGCTCATCTATATATCTATTCAATATAGGGCCCGTGGCATGAACACCTTCTATTCGAGCTTCCATGCTGAAATCTTGCAAACTAAACCACTGATATCCAATCGGGCCGCCATCGAATTGAGATGGTGCATGTGGCGACATGAACCGCGCATCTGGCAGTACTTTTTGAAAAAACGGCGCTAATGCAATCAAATCATCACCATCAGACCCGACGCCGTGACACAGAATGACCAGTTGCTTAGGTACGCGACCGCCCAATGGCTCTAGAGTTGGGCCATCAAGTTTTGGAAGCTCAGGGGTTTCTTCGCTCATTTTCTATATGCTCCTAAATATCGGGTGCACAAGTGTTAGCGCATAAGTATCGTTATTGTCACGTCGTCCGCTACAAATGAAATAGATCAGACTTAAACTATGACCGTTGTCAGCCGTTTTGCACCCAGCCCAACCGGATTTTTGCATCTTGGACATGCATATTCTGCAATGTTTGCATATGAACAGGCGCAACGGGCCAATGGCAGGTTTTTGCTGCGCATAGAGGATATTGACCAAGGCCGAAGTCGCAAAGAGTTTGAACAGCAAATCTTTGATGATCTTGGTTGGCTTGGCCTTAAATGGCCCGCACCTGTACGTCGCCAATCCGAGCATTTTGAAGATTACAAAGCTGCACTAGACACACTCATGTCGATGGAACTCGTCTATCCATGCTTCTGCACGCGTCAAGATATCCAATCAGATATACAAGCCGCAGGTGGCGCCCCCCATGGCCCTGATGACCTTGTATACCCCGGAACGTGCCGGCATCTATCAAACGACGAACGTTCCAAAGCAATCAATAACGGACAGGCGCACGCCTATCGCTTAGATATTAAGAAGGCCTGTATGTCGGCAGGACCTCTAATATGGCAAGACGAGGCTGCAGGTAGAATCAGTGCTCATCCTGAGAGGTTTGGTGACATCGTCATTGCACGTAAAGAAACACCAACAAGCTATCACCTCGCTGTGGTCATCGATGATCATCTCCAAAAAATTTCTTTCGTAACACGCGGGCAGGATCTTTTTGATTCGACGGATATTCATCGTTTATTACAAAAAATACTGAACCTGAATGTACCCCAATACCACCATCATCCTTTGATCATAGACAAGGACGGCAACAGGCTGGCCAAGCGCAACGATAGCCTTTCGATTAAGAAACTACGTCAAAGTGGCGCAACCCTCGAGGATATCCGCACAATGATCTCTGAGGGTCTCCATGATTAGATTGCTGCCTTTATTGTTTTTGTTCTTATGCACACATATAGCTCAAGCGAATGAGCCCCACAAAGCAACAATCAGTGAAATTATCGATGGCGACACTGTCTTTATTAGCCCGCCCTTTAAAGATGGGAATGAAATCCGACTTGTTGGCATTCAAGCACCCAAGCTTCCGCTTGGACGGAAAAACTTTTCGATATGGCCTTTGGCACAAGAATCAAAAATTGCGATTGAAACCTTAAGCCTGGGAAAACGTGTTATGTTATCATTTGGCGGTGCGCGCCGGGATCGCTATGGGCGCTGGCTTGCCCATATAAATGTGCAGAACAACGACAATACGGAAACCTGGATTCAGGGAGAACTGCTTTGGCTTGGGTTAGCGCGCGTCTACAGCTTCCCGGACAACAGATCACGTGTTTCGGAAATGCTCGCTCTTGAACGTGACGCTCGACAAGCCTAGCGAGGAATTTGGGCACTCCCCTATTATGCAATTCGCAACTCAGATGTAGATACATTGAACGATCAATTAGGCACATTTCAGTTGATTAAAGGTTGAATCGTTGATTCTGCTGACGTTAAAGGCAACGTTTACCTTAACTTCGGATCAGACTGGCGTACTGACTTTACAATCTCAATTTCCTAGAAATCGCGCCGCTTGTTTGATAAAGCATCTCTAGATCCGGTAGCATGGACAGGGCGCAGTTTTCGCGTCCGAGGCTGGTTAACGAAACGGAATGGACTTATGATCCGGGCAACACATCCAGAGCAAATAGAATTACTTGATAGATAACGCTGCCCAATAAATGCCATTGTTGAGCCCTATAGTATCGATGCGCTAAGCTAAATCAATATTCCAACACAAAGGACGCGCAATGCGGCATCGTTTTAATTCGTCATGGATTCTCAGCACTCTCGTCATAAGCACATTGTTGCTTTCAGGATGCTCTACAAACCGTGCAACCGGCGAGCAAAGCTTTACTGCCTTCATGTCAGAAGAAGACGAATCTCGTATCGGCGCTGAAGAACATCCAAAGATGCTTCAGGCATTTGGCGGGACATACGATGACGCAGCACTAGAAGCATACGTTCGCACGATCGGGCGGAAACTTGTCGCAAAATCTGAATTACCCGATGCAGAATTCCAATTTTTTGTATTGAATGACGATACTGTGAACGCATTCGCATTGCCTGGTGGATATGTCTATGTATCGCGTGGCCTGATCGCACTTTGCGAAGATGAAGCTGAATTAGCAGGTGTCATCGGCCATGAAATTGGCCATGTAACAGCCAGGCACTCCGCTCAACGCCATTCATCTGCTCAAGCAACAAACATTGGCCTGACAGCTGTTGGTATTCTGGGAAGTATTTTCGGCGCGCCTACAGGTTTGAATAATGTTGTTTCATTCGGTGCGCAGGCAGCCCTTCAAAGTTATTCTCGGAACCAAGAACTCGAGGCCGATCGCCTAGGTGCGAGATACATGAGTAGAGCCGGGTATTCACCAGCTGCACTCACAGATTTCTTTGCGAAGCTTGATATGCAAAATGGGATCGAAGCTGATAAAGCAGGTAAATCTAGAGATAATTACTCCGTCATGTCGACACATCCGAGGACGTCAGAGCG
>DGOK01000043.1 GCA_002389385.1 Rhodospirillaceae bacterium UBA4468
GAGTACCTGCAGCTTACACTTTTTACAGACAAGAGAAATCACATCAACAGCATAGAGAATTTTTGGAACCAGGCTAAGCGCCATATGCGTAAATTTAATGGTGTTCCGAAGGAGCATTTTGGGCTATTTTTGAAGGAGTGTGAGTGGCGATTTAACAACAGTGACCAATCCGCTCAATTATTACAATTAAGACAATGGGTTAGAAGCTATTTAAGATAGTTATATAGGACAGCCCCAACTTCTAAATCAGAACCCCGCCGGCCGCCTTGGTTTCGTGGACTATATCGCGGCGGCCGTCGGACTGCTGTGTTCGGATAGAGGTGGTTTCATAAATTTCCAGTTGCTGCAGATAAACGGTAGCGTTGTGAATTAACGGGGTAGCACGAAGGGAGAAAGGGCAAGAGGGCCCTATCCCCTCAAAGATTTTTGTTGCGTGTCGGCATAGCCATTGAGCAAAATGGTCAGGCTAGGTGAAACAAACTGAAAGAAAAATGAGATGGCATCTGTTGATTTCCTGCCTGGGGGATACCGGTTTGTACCGGGAGTCTTTCAGTATTCCGCCGGAGTCGCGGCAACGACCGGGTATGGCATGCGCCGGATCCAATTCCGACACCCAGTTCCATTGTCCGAGGGGTTCGCGCGGGTCGAGGCCATTATAAAGGCGGCAGGACGCCCGCTTGCTGCATTCTGCGCCTGCGAGCTGAGGTCGCCTGGTCAATTCTCCGAGGATGGTTTTAAGCGTTTTAACGAGCATTATGTGGATACCCTTTCACGCTGGGGAATCTTCGATGGGTCGACGAATCCAGTGGCGCGTAGCAATGTTTGCCCAGAGGTCAACGGTCCGTCGGAGCCGTCATTCCATGCCTTCACCTTTACCGTCGAGCGCGATGAACCGTGTCCGTCTTTCGTAGTTGCTGGCAGTGCCGAATGCCCGGAAGGCCGTGGCGATTATCGAGACAACATTGTGCGGCTTGGTGACATTAGCCAGGACGCGATCCTCGAAAAAGCGCGTTTCGTACTAGGCGAAATGGAGCGCCGCCTTGTAGTACTCGGCGCGGGCTGGGCGGACGTGACCGCGACCCAAGTTTATACTGTGCACGACATCCATTCCTTCATAGCAAGCGATATCCTCGCCCGAGGGGCTGCTCCAGCCGGTGTTACATGGCATTTTGATCGCCCGCCGGTTGTCGATCTCGAGTACGAGATGGATTGCCGCGGCTTAATCGAGGAGTTGGTCGACTGACCACCCGTTTGAATATTGCGGTCGGCGCCTACGACCGCACCTTACCGCTGATGGCAGGGTTAGTCGATATTGACAATGTGGTTGTCGAATACGTGACGGCGCCGCTGGAGGAAATCTTTGCCCGGGCGTTCGATGAACAAGCGTACGACATTACCGAACTGTCGTTTAGCAATTACCTTTACCTGACGTCGATCGGCGATTGCCCCTATGTCGGCCTGCCAGTGTTTCCGTCGCGATCGTTCCGACACTCGGCGATCTACATCAGGACAGACCGAGGGATTCAGGGGCCACGCGATCTGGCTGGTCGCACTGTCGGAGTCCGTGAATTCTCTATGACTGCAGCTCTGGTGGCGCGGGGCGTTTTGGAAGATGATTTCGGATTGCGCGCCGCCGACGTGCGCTGGCGTTATGGCCCGGCCTGCGAGGGGGACAGCGATCCGATTGTGCGGATGAAACCACACGGCATTGAATTAGAGCCGCTTACCCACAGTGCAAACCTGTCTGACGCGTTGCGTGACGGCGTCATAGACGCGCTGGTAGCGTACAAGCCGCCACCGGCTTTCCTTGACGACGTACCAAACGTTGGCCGATTGTTCGTCGACTTTCCAGCACTCGAACTTGATTACGCGCGCCGTACCGAGATTTTTCCGATCATGCACTTGCTCGGCGTCCGCCGAGAGATCGCAGAGCGCGACCCCGAGCTTTGCCTGCGCGTATGTAATGCGTTTGAGGCATCTCGGCGTTATGCTATCGAGCGCACCAAAGAAAGTCAGGCACCGTTCACCAGCCTGCCCTGGGCGCCCAACGAGATGGAACGATCACTGCAGATTCTGGGAGGCAATTTCTGGTCCTACGGGGTAGATGCGAACCGGCCAGCGCTTGAAGCCCTGTGCCGATATTCCCATACCCAGGGCATCATCACCCGGTCAGTTGCGGTCGATGAGTTGTTTGCACCGGTGACGCTGAGTTGGACGCCAAGCTGAAGGTACAAAATTAACCAGTCGCTGCTCTTTCTGAGCACTGAAACTCAGGAATTTATGACGATCCAGCCTGCTGGTCAGTTGATCGGGTGAGCCTGAAAATATCTCAGGATGTTGTTGTGACGACGGAGTAGAACAAGGGGCGACCAAAAAGGAGAGGCGAATATCGTGTTGCTTGGCGGACACAACTCAACGGTTTCCGACCCAGAGGCGAATGCCCGTGGTTTTGCTCTAACGCTGTTCGGTGTTTTGGTACTTACCCCGGATACCTTGTTAATACGTTTAATCGATATTGACCCATGGACAATGAATTTGTGGCGAGGGCTTTTGATGTCGTTCAGCCTGACCGTCTGTTACCTATTGGTTGCGCGTGGTCAGGCTTTGGCTGGGGTCAAGGCGCTAGGCCTCGCCGGGGTCGCGGTTGCAGGGATATACAGTATCAACGCTATCACTTTCGTGTTGGCGCTCGACCACACACAAGTCGCAAACGTTCTCATAATAATCGCTTCTACGCCTCTAATCGCTGCACTGCTCTCGATTATTTTTCTTAAAGAGCGTGTTGCATTTCCAACATGGCTGGCAATCGCCGGGGCAATGGCTGGTATTTCTATTGTCGTTAGCGACGGTGCGCGCGCTGGCACTTCTTTAGGCGACCTGCTGGCGTTGGCCACGGCGATCGCACTTGCCGTGACGTTCATTATTATCCGCCACAACAAACATGTGAACATGATCCCGGCGACCGCTTTCGGCGCTCTTATATCTGCGCTGATCGCAATGCCGTTTGCCGAACCTCTCCAGTTGGAGGGCGCGCAGCTCGGACTAATGTTGCTGTTGGGTCTGGTGATAATGCCGTTATCTTTCGGCCTAATTACGCTTGGACCGCGTTCTATTCCCGCACCCGAGGTCGCGCTACTTTTGCTTTTGGAAACTGTTCTCGGGCCTATTTGGGTGTGGCTTGTGATAGATGAGAAACCGAGCGAAATGACTATTATTGGCGGCTGCGTCGTGATTTCGGCTGTCATGCTGCAGTCGATCTGGCGTTTGCGTCGCAACCGAAACTGATCAACAGCTAACTGCCTTTGAAATTTGGACTTGGTAATTGGACGGGCAGGATATCGGTGCTACGGTCATTGCTAATGGTTTGGCGTGGAACTGCACGTAACATTGATGATCGATATGCAGGGTATGCAGATAAGGAAGCGGTAACGAGGGATGGATTTAAAACACGTCAGTTTTACCCGTATGGAAGATGGAACTAAAGAGGATTATCAGTTCTTAGAAGAACTTGAGAGCGACGCGGCCAAAGGCCTTACAGATCGTATTTTGGAGGAATTGCAGAGTACCAAAGATATTTTGGGCGGATATATGATCGACCGCTTTGCGCATTCTCTGCAATCGGCAACCCGAGCCTACAGAGACGACAAGGACGAAGAGTATGTTGTCATGGCCCTATTGCATGATTTGGGGGATGGCTTGGCGCCCTATAACCACGGAGAGCTTGCGGCGTCTGTACTGCGGCCTTACGTGTCCGAAGAGATTTATTGGATCGTCAAACACCACGGTATTTTTCAGGCATACTATTACGCCCATCACCTGGGCAATGACCGCGATGCCCGTGACCGCTATAAGGCAGAGCCTTTCTATGCTGTCACCGAGGAATTTTGCGCAAAGTATGATCAGAACTGCTTTGACCCTGAATATGAAAACCTACCATTAGAATTTTTTGAACCGATGGTTCGGCAAATTTTCAATCGCCCGGCATTTTCTTACGACCGAAGGTGACTGGTGAGCTAACTTGAACAGCCTCACAGATTAAATAAAAAAAGAAAGAGGCCGGGCCAAGGAGAGGTTAATTAGAGAACACCTTAATGATTTCAATCTTTGGCAATGATTTCTCACATTCCAGTTTCTGACGATTAGTACGAACTATAAGGAACAATCAAATGGCCCAAGATCAAATCTCCAATAATGACCAAGGCTCAGTCCGCCTGAAAGTTGAGGTCGGCGTGGCGGAAGTTTTTTTTGACAGACCACACGCAAGAAATGCAATGACTTGGAAGATGTATGAGGAGATGGCAGCGGTCTGCGACCAAGTTATCAGCGACGCATCAGTTCGAGCCGCTGTATTTCGAGGCGTTGGCGGCAAGGCATTTGTTGCGGGGACAGATATTAGTCAATTTAGTGACTTTAAGGATGGCGAAGACGGCATCACGTATGAGGATAAAGTTGAGACGTATTTAACTCTTGTCGAGAAATTGCCCGTTCCGACCATTTGCGTCGTCGAAGGCTGGGCCGTTGGCGGAGGCATGGCGATTGCCAATGCTTGTGACTTTCGCATAGCAACAACCGGTTCGTGTTTTGGCGTACCCATTGCGCGTACTCTTGGAAATTGCTTGTCGGCAGAAAATCTTCGCAGTTTAACGGCTACATTGGGCTTGCCCATGGTCAAACGCATGCTTCTTTTAGCTGAGATGCCGGAAGCTGATGAACTACTTAACCACGGATATTTGTTAGCTGTGGCTGATCCCGATGATCTGGACAATGTTGTTACCGAAACCCTTGGTAAACTTCTCAACCACGCTCCCGTGACAATGCGGGTAACAAAAGAAGCCCTTCGGCGTTTAGGCAGGGACCTGACGCCAGATGATAAAGACTTAATCCGTGATTGTTATGGTAGCGAGGATTTTGCTGAAGGTGTCCAGAGTTTCATGGCCAAAAAGCCAGCCGCTTGGAGAGGAAAGTAAAGCTAGGCATCGACATTTGACGTTAAGGATCGCACCAACTCCCGCAGCGCCATCTGCAGCAATCAGTTCAAGTCCTGCCGCGCCAACTCATCCATAATTTTCCTGAGCAAAAGCACCGATGCTTCAAAACTCGTGTTATAAATTGTTCCAACTTAGTCTCCCAATTTGTAAGCTGCAGGTACTCG
>DGOK01000113.1 GCA_002389385.1 Rhodospirillaceae bacterium UBA4468
AATCAGCTGAAAGTGTTTCTTCATAAAAAGACAAAGCGTAATGGCTCAGGACACTCGCGGGAAAAATGAACCCCAATAAGACGGGCAAAGCGCATGCGAAGAATGAGAGCGTAGCTTTATATCCACGCAGTCGATAGCTCGGAAGCTCAGAATATTTATTCGATGTATGATGGAATTTACGATCCCGGCGCGCCATGCGTTCAGTCACGATAAGCACTAAAACTACCAGCAATAACACTGAAGATAACTGTGCGGCACCGCCGACACTGTTCATATTTAGCCATACATCAAAGATTCCAGCGGTAAATGTTTGGACTGCGAAATAATCGACAGTCCCAAAATCATTGATGACTTCCATCAGGACTAATGTCACGCCGACAACAATGGCCGGTCGGGCGAGGGGGAGTGCGATGCGCGTAAAGCTACCCCATGCTGTTTTACCCAAAGTACGAGAAACTTCGAGAACACAGACAGATTGTTCTAGAAAAGCCGACCGCGCCAAAAGGTACACGTAGGGATACAGTACTAACGTCATAACGACGATGGCGCCACCCATGGAGCGGATTTCAGGAAACCAGTAATCTTGGGGTCTGGTCCATCCGAACATGTCACGCAGCGTCGATTGAACAGTGCCTGCATATTCTAATTGATCTGTGACGACGAATGCCAAGACGTAAGCCGGGACGGCGAGGGGGAGTAATAGAGCCCATTCAAAAATGCGAGACCCTGGGAACCGGCACATTGTCACAAGCCAGGCTGTACCTGTGCCAATAACGAGCGTGCCGATACCGACACCAAACATCAAAGTGATGGTTCGCTTTAAGTATAAGCCAAGCACAGTTTTATAAAGGTGTGTCCATATATCGCTGGTATCAGTGAAAGCTAGACCTAAAACCGTAAAAATAGGCGCCGCGACCGCAAGGGCGATAATGAGTGCGCCGGCGCTCCATAGATTAAAGCGCAAACGAGGCAGCCTTCGGCTTGCACTGGAAACGGGCATGATACTTGTGGTCATGTGTAATGCGTCAAAAATGCGGAACGGACGCCCTCTAAAAGAAGGTGTCCGCATTCAGCATTTTTATGGGTAGAGACAGGTGTCAGCTTGTCGGCCCTTCGTTAAAGTTAACTTCATCTACAAGTTTTGTTGCAGCTTCGCGCCGTGTCGCGATGGCTTCCATGCTCAACGTGTCTGCTTTGAAGTCGCCCCAGGATTTAACAATATCTGAAACAGCAATCTTCGGATTTGCAGGATACTCGAAGTTATCTTCTGCATAGATTTTCTGCGCTTTATCCCCAGACAGCCACTCAACAAGTTTAATCGCATATGCTTTATGCTTGGCACCTTTAAGGACGCCTGCACCTGAAACGTTCATGTGTGCCCCGCGATCACTTGCACCTTGGTTCAAGAAAGTTACACGAACAGACTCTGCCCATTGCTTTTGCTCAGGCTTCTTCTCGTTCGTTTGCATCTTACCCATGTAATATGTGTTGGCGATTGCAACGTCACATACGCCTTCATAAATTGCTTTTGCCTGTGCTCGATCATTCCCTTGTGGCTTGCGTGCAAGGTTAGCCTTCACACCTTCGAGCCATACTTTGGCTTCTCCCTCACCATGATGCGCTATCATCGAAGCGATAAGGGCGATGTTGTAAAAATGCTTGCCAGAGCGAACGCAAATGCGACCGCGGAACTTTGGATCGGCTAAATCTTCATAAGATGTCAGTTCGCCAGGCTTAACGCGATCTTTGGACGCCAATACAATTCTTGAACGCTGAGTAAGGCCAAACCATAAACCCTCTGGGTCGCGAAGGTGTGCTGGAATATTGGCTTCGAGGACATCCGATTTTACGGGCTCGAAAACGCCAGCTTGCTTGAGGCCATATAAACGACCGATGTCGACGGTCAAAACAGCGTCGGCAGGATTGTTTGAGCCGGCAGCCTGAATTTTTTCCAGCATGCCCTTTTTGGCGAACACAACATTGACCTTGATGCCGGTATCTTCAGTAAAGCTCTTGAGGAGCGGTTCGATCAAAAATGGTTGGCGATAAGAGTATAGATTTACCTTTTCGCTTGCTGAAGCTGGTGATGTTGAAATTAATGCTGAAACGGCAACGGCAGCAATGCCCATGGAATTTAGTATACGGCTCATTCTTATGTATCTCCTTAAGCGCACTCAGATCTCTGTCGCACAGAAGTATCTGAGTGCATTTTTCACGGTTTTATTCCAAATAAGCCAGCGCAGGAAACAACTTATTAAGAATGATTATCATTAACAAGCTTCTTTTTAGGGAATATTAAATTCAATTGCAAGTCATTATCATTTGCATAATGATTTTTGTTTTGGATAACAACTTGTTTTATTACTATCGGATTGAAATTACTCGCGAACGTGCGCTGGTATGTGATAGATAATTGTGTGCATATTTGTGTTGCCTCATTGTGGCATCTCATTGTGATGAGGCGTCGATATGTGATGGCCTGGGAGATATCTGAATGAAAGTCACCAAAACTGGCGGAGCTAAAGAGGCTTCATCAACGCGTAAGGCCAGCAAGCCTAGTGCGGATGATGGTGCATTCGTAGAAGCTCTCCGAGGTACATCAGGGGCTGAGACGACAGAAGCTGCTCAGGCAACCGGTGGTGTTGGGCAAGTAAGTGGTATTTTTGGCGTTGAACAAACCCAGGATGCCACGGATCATCGTTCACGTGGCTTGATGATGGAATACGGGAACGACTTGATCGATCAGTTGGACCGGATTCGTATGGGCCTTATGGCTGGCGCTATTTCGAAAGATCGCCTGCAGGACATTGCGAGACGCCTGCGTGAACGCAAGATTACAAGCGACGACCCACGTCTTAACGACTTGATTCAAGATGTAGAATTAAGAGTTGAGGTTGAGATTGCGAAGCTCACCAGGTAAGCGTTAAGGCCGCGCACGCGCTGCCACTTCGAACATTCATTTATATCATAATAATAGAGTGTCGTATTTGAAAAAAATACGTGCTTGCAGGTCGGGCGACACACAACTATATTTCGCCCGCTTGGCCAATTTTCTGCCTAAGGAGCCGACCGAACAATGAGCGTTACGCTGTCGCCGGACTACAAGCCTACTGCCAAAGAGCCATTTATGAACCCTCGTATGCGAGAGTTCTTCCGTCAGAAGCTTCTGGCATGGCGTGCAGAGTTAGTTAAAGAATCTAACGATACACTGCAAACCCTTCAAGAGGGCGGGATCATTGAGCCTGATGATGGGGATCGTGCTGCTATTGAAACGGATCGCTCATTGGAGCTTCGTACACGAGATCGTGCGCGGAAGCTGATCAGTAAGATTGATCAAGCGCTTGAGCGTATCGAAGATGGTTCATACGGATATTGTGAAGAGACGGATGAACCGATTACGCTGGCTCGTCTTGAGGCACGTCCAATCGCGACCCTATCTCTTGAAGCTCAGGAACGACATGAGCGTATGGAGCGGACACACCGCGACGACTAAG
>DGOK01000136.1:0-1972 GCA_002389385.1 Rhodospirillaceae bacterium UBA4468
TCGACCCCTACGTTTTTGTCGACGCTTCATTCAGAAGTTCTTGAAATACACGGTGAAGCAAAAAATTTCACGTCATTATTACGATGCTCGTGTGTTAAAAAAATGCAGCTTATCACATTGAATCCAAGTTCAAATTTGTTTGTACGATCAGCTGAAACAAACGAGCAATTGAAAAATTTTTTCCCATAAAATGCCTTTGTAGTAATGTGATACTACCACGCAGCAAATTCCTCTCCCTAAGATTTTACCAGCCAGAAGGTTATAAAAATCAGGAGGGAAGAGTTGGCTAAAGCGATACATTCGATGATCCGCGTTCTTAATGAGGCCAAATCAGTGGCCTTTTACGAGGCGGCGTTCAATCTCACAGTTGCCGATAGATTAGATTTTGAGAGCTTTACGCTGGTCTATATGAGCAACCCTGAGACTGAATTTGAATTAGAACTCACCATCAATAAAGGCCGAACAGAAGCCTATGAACTGGGTGATGGATATGGCCATTTGGCTGTCAGCGTAGATGATATCGACGGTGAACATGCGCGTTTTGAAGCAGCAGGACTTAAGCCAAGAAAACTCGTTGAATTTGAGCAGAATGGAGTGCTTTTGGCAAAATTTTTCTTCGTTCAAGACCCAGATGGTTACGAGATCGAAGTGCTTCAAAGACATGGACGCTTCAAATAGAAAAATAGGGAACAAGGGAGGAAATAATGAGTTACGTCAAATCACTCACAAGACGAGATTTGCTTAAGACGAGTGTCGCCGCTGGCTCACTGCTAATCATTGGTGGTGGCTTTGTGGCCGCATCAAATGCAGCTTGGGCACTGGAAGTCACGCATCTGAAGTCAAGCACAATGGCAACCCTCATCCAAATGGCACGAGATATATATCCTCACGACAACATTGCAGATGAGTTTTATGCCGCCGCTGTAAAAGGGTATGACACGGCCGAGTCGAAAGGGCCAGTTGAGGAAGGTATCGCAGCCTTGAATGCCGCCGCCACAGGTCGAGGGCATGCAAGCTATCTTGCCGCTGGCTGGGAACGCGACCGCGTTGATATTCTTCGCTCAATGGAATCCAGCCCGTTTTTCCAGCAAATTCGCGGCGGATTAATCACCGGCCTATACAATCAAAAAGCAGTTTGGCCTGTGTTTGGATATGAGGGTGAGAGCTTTAGTAAAGGCGGTTACATCGATCGCGGCTTTAACGATATTAAGTGGGTATAGGGGGGTAATATGTCTGTATCTTTCGATAAAAAGGACGGTAATGTCGTCGTTGTAATCGGCACTGGACCTGGTGGTGGCGTATTAGCCAGTGAATTGGCCCAAAAGGGCGTCAAGGTCGTGGCTTTAGAGGCTGGTGGCCGTCATGGCCCTGAAGATTTCGTCAATGATGAATGGGCGAGTTTTGGCCAGATTTCCTGGCTGGATAGTCGTTCAACTTCTGGAAGCTGGCGCGTTGCAAAGGATTTCTCTGGTTTGCCTGCGTGGATCGTTAAAGGTGTTGGCGGCTCAAGCCAGCATTGGGCGGGTGCATCGCTGCGGTTTCAAGAGCATGAATGGAAAACCCAGACTGTCTACGGCAATGTAACAGGTGCTAGCCTGCTTGATTGGCCAATTGATGCTAAAACCATGGATCCCTATTACACTAAGGCCGAGGAAAAACTTCGCGTTACGCGCACGGGCGGCCGTAAAGGGCTTCCGGGTAACAATAACTATAAAGTGTTTGAGGCTGGTGCTAAAAAACTCGGTTATAAAGATGTTCATACTGGGCGTATGGCAATCAACTCAAAAGACTATGATGATTTTGTTGCGTGTCAGCAGACAGGTTTCTGTTTCCAAGGATGTAAATGGGGGGCGAAATGGTCAGCAGGCTATAATGAGATTCCTGTTGGTGAAGCCACTGGAAACCTTGAGGTCCGGATCAATTCGCAAGCGTTGAAGATTGAACATGACGCATCTGGGAAGGTTACGGGCGT
>DGOK01000136.1:2051-2641 GCA_002389385.1 Rhodospirillaceae bacterium UBA4468
CGAAACTATATGCGTCATATGACGGGGTCTGTTTATGCGACCTTCGACAAGCCCGTTAAAATGTGGCGGGGCACCACTATGGCAGGAATCATTCAAGACGAAGCTCGGCACGATCCATCGCGTGGATTTGTTGGTGGCTATGAACTGGAAACATTGTCACTGGGTATTCCGTTTATGGCGGCGTTCTTGGATCCGGGCGCTTGGGGACGTGAGTTTACCTCAGCCCTTGATCAATATGAGAACATGGCCGGAATGTGGATTGTTGGTGAAGATATGCCGCAAGAAACAAATCGTGTATCATTAAATCATGATGTTAAGGATCAGTTTGGCTTGCCAACTCCTAATGTCCATTTTGATGATCATCCAAACGATATTGCTATGCGGAATCATGCCTATAAGCAAGGCGCCGCGGTATATGATGCTGTAGGTGCGGTCAGAACATTCCCGACGCCGCCATACCCTTCTACACATAATCTTGGCACTAACAGAATGTCTGCCAAGGCACGTGATGGTGTCGTGAATAAATGGGGACAAACGCACGATATCAAGAATTTGTTTGTATCGGATGGCAGCCAGTTTACCACTGGAGC
>DGOK01000049.1:0-2044 GCA_002389385.1 Rhodospirillaceae bacterium UBA4468
ATTCGACGTCGCTTGTGAATGACCGACCATTACAAATCGAAAACATCATATCTTGCGACATTTAGAATGTTGCATAATAGACATAATTATACAAGAATGAAATAATAATAAAGTTTTTCGTACAAAAACGCCTTAAATATAAAAGTAAAATGTAATATCCAAGTTGGTTACTGGTGTTAATGATGAAAATTCTTACATTGCAGATACCAACTGAGAGTTCCGTTATTCTGAAAAAGTTTATCTATAACCTCGGGAATTCCTATGCGTGACAAGGGACACAGTTTCTTAAGAGTTTACTCAATCATTGAAGCAGTGGCTGGTTCCCCTCGGCCAATTTCATATGCAGAAATCAGTGATCGCCTGGACTTAACAAAACCAACGGCGCATCGCCTTTGTGAGCTTTTGGAATCTCAATCGATTATTCAACGTGCTGTAGACGGTAAAAGTTATATTCCCGGGCCAAGTTTAAGATTGCTTTCCATGGAAGTCATAGGGAGCAGCACATTGCTGCTCGAGAGGCAATTAGTGCTGCAGACTCTTTCCGATAAGACGGGCGAAACATGCAATCTCACCGTTCCTGATGGCACTGAAATGCTTTACATCGATCGTGTTGAAACAGCATGGCCACTGCGTATTGCCATGCCAGTAGGATCACGTGTGCCGCTACATTGCACTGCAAGCGGCAAGTTATACCTAAGCCAATTGGCGACGCGCGAACGCCGTCGTCTAATCAACACGCTGACTCTCGAGCATTTCACCGACAACACCATTACAGATGGCGATGCCTTGATGGACGAACTTAAAAGTGTTCGTTCAAATAAAGTTGGTGTCGATGATCAAGAATACGTCGAGGGTTTAGTCGCAGTCGCTGTGCCTATCAATGATACCATGGGCCGCATTTGCGCCACGTTAGCGATCCATGGGCCGGCCCCCAGATTATCGATTGATAAAGCAATGGAATTTCTCCCAGATATGCGAGAGGCCGCTGACCGCCTGGAATGGACGATCAGAGCCGGTCAAAAAGTCAAATAATTTAAGTACGCCAGCTTGCCATTCTGCCATTGAACGCTCTTACCTTGGCGTACTTGATGTCTTCGTCGTCTCCCGCGTTTCCGCAATGTCAGTGTACGAGTCTTCCTCGAAAGACCGCTCGTTATCCCAAACATTTTTTGGGAGTGGCAAACCTTGCAAGTCTGCATCACTAATTGGCTGGTCCGGCTCGATCCCTAGTTTTTCTCGAAGCATCAATATGATTTGTCGTGTGTGCTGGCCAGAATGCCATCCGGTTCTCTCTAACACTTCATGCAGGCTTACTTCACCGTAATAAACTTTTCCGGGCTGCTTAAAGTCTGTTGTTTCACCTTCGCGGTCCCACCATGCAGCGAACCTATCACGGTTCGTTTGCCCATATTTCAATAGATCGTCTTTTGTCTTCAAATTTTCCGGCAATATCGATTTGAGCGCTTCATACGTATATGGCGCATCATGTTCCACGCGGTTTAAAAACACCTCTGGGATATTCATCACATGATAGACGAGCTGGCGATAAGATCTTGGGCGGCCAGGCAACACGACATCAAGTTTATCTTCTGGAATTTGCGCAAGATATCGTCCTGCAGCATCAAGAATGAGTAAGACCTTTTCTTTGAGTTGCTCTGGCGTCAGCATTTTGTGCCCGCCATATTCAAATCCTGCAACCTGAGCTACATCGCGAAACACGGCCCCATTGGCCCACACTGTGCCACGCGCTACAATCGGTACCAATCTGACACCCAAAGCCTGTAAATCTTTAAAGCCCTCTTCGTCTTCGAGTACATTAACCGAGACAAAAGGGATGCCGTTATCCAGAAGAAATTCTTTGGTTTTTAGACAGCTGGAACATCCGGGCTGCCAATAAACTTTCAACGGCAATGCCAGGTTTTCTGGTTTACCTGCACCTTCAAGTTGGCTCATTACATCCTCCTCATTGATTAGCTCTTATATATATCTGACCCTAAAATCGTCAGTTTCAAGTTTATGCTAACGCGGATTCAACAGCCAAGTG
>DGOK01000049.1:2102-2627 GCA_002389385.1 Rhodospirillaceae bacterium UBA4468
GGTGTAGTTTACTCGCGATTTCCAAAGAGATGCATCAGCATCAAGAACATGTTGATGAAGCTCAAGTACAAGCTCAACGCACCCATGACACTTTTCTTGGTCATTGTTTCAGCCGCGTCACCTTCGTAGTACTGGGACTTGATCCGCTGTGTATCGTAAGCTGTGAGGCCTGCGAACACGAGGACGCCAATCACTGAGATTGTGAACTGCAGTGCTGAGCTTTCCAGGAAGATGTTAACGATACTGGCGATGATGATACCGATGAGGCCCATAACTAGGAACGAGCCAAAGCCGGATAGGTCACGCTTCGTTGTGTATCCATAAAGGCTTAGTCCAGCAAATGCTGCCGACGTGATGAAGAAGACACGGACAATGCTTGCATCTGTATAAGCGATAAAGATGGTCGATAGCGAGACGCCCATAACCGAGGCAAATGCCCAGAATACAAGCTGTACGGTTCCAGCACTCATACGATTGATGCCAAAATTCAACACAAGCACGAAGGCGAGTGGTGCAAGCATGACG
>DGOK01000115.1:0-1572 GCA_002389385.1 Rhodospirillaceae bacterium UBA4468
AAGTCATGTTCTTTACGATGGGTCAGGCACACCCGGTCCACGGGCGATGAAGTGGGGATTACGGAATTCTGGTTTGCCGTATCTTAACGGCGTACCGTCTTCGGTCAGAACGTCTCCACCAGCATACATTAATACTGCATGACCGGCAGCGGTGTCCCACTCCATAGTTGGACCAAAGCGCGGATATACATCCGCCTTGCCCTCAGCGACACGGCAGAATTTAATGCTCGATCCAGCACTGATACGTTGGCCGATGGGAAGCCCTGCCAGATAGATATCAACTTCTTCGCTGCCATGGCTGCGTGACGCGATGGCAATCATGCCTTCTGATGGGGCTTTGCGGCATGAAATCTGCGTTGCTTTGCCGTCACCACCGTATTGTACGAAGACACCTGCACGTGTGGCGACAAACGTGTCGTCGGTTGTGGGAAGATGAACCACGCCAAGTACTGGAATCCCGGCCTCAATCAACGCGATATTGACAGTGAACTCGCCGTTACGAGAGATAAATTCTTTGGTGCCATCCAGGGGATCGATCAACCAGAAAGGTCGGTCGCCGACAACAGGCACATTGCCTGCGGAAACATCTTCTTCACCAACAAAAGCGAATTCGTTGGTGATGCCTTCTCGAATGGCGCGTACAATCAGTTTTTCTGCTTCCCGGTCTGCTTCGGTGACGGGCGAGCTATCGTCCTTTGAGTCGACGTCGAAATCGGTCTCGTAAATATCCATGATGGTGCGTCCGGCGCGGCGGGCGACTTCGCCAATTTGTTCGGCAAATCCAAGACTAATATTGAGAACCATGTTGCGACATCTCCGTGTTGTTTGGTTCGCGGACAATCGCGCCCTATGCCTTGATAGTCAACGACCGGGCTTAAGATTTCGCGTGAATTTCCTCAGCAATAAACCGATTTGCAAGAAAGCTGTCGGACCAATGATCTAATGCCATGCCCGCTTTGCGTTTCAAGTGTGCGAGGAATTGATGCGGTTCCGGGAGTTGTTCCCACACCGATGGGAGGAACAGCGCGCGGTGCCCGCCGTCTTGTATCACAAGGCCATCAATGCCGGGGCGCAACTGACGGAGCAGGTCCGCTTCGTCTTTGAAAGTCATTTTTGATTGCGGGCTGAGCACTGAAATCGAAAGCCGCAGCGTCTCGTATTCTTCTGCGGTAATCGGCTTGAACCTTGGGTCTTTAAACGACGCCCGGTTTGCATTCTGTGCGACATCACGGATCAGCGGCTGATGCGCAACAGGGGCACCAATACAGCCGCGAAGCTGGTGCTGTGCGGTCTTAAGCGTGACGAACGACGCACCGGGGGCTTGCAGGGCCTTCGGCTCGTTCCTCAGGTTAATGCCAATAGGGTTGCTGGTTTTGAGGGCAAACTTGATCGCTTGATCTGCGACATCTAACAAATGTGGGCCATGTTCCTTAAGCAGCTGTTTGGTTTGTCGCTCGAACGCGGATGCAGGCGATGCCTCAGGTGTCGCGGGTTTTGGCGCAGGTTTCAGATTGACCTTAAGCGGTGTCTTAATGGTTTGATTTCTCGGTTCATAAAAAGCCCAGGCACCAT
>DGOK01000115.1:1721-11944 GCA_002389385.1 Rhodospirillaceae bacterium UBA4468
TGCGTGCATCGATCTGCTTTGCGCCCTCGTAATCGAGAAAGTGGCTCAAATCTGTGGAGATCACGATGAGTGTTTCTGGCCCACCCCAAAGTTTCTGCAAGGCGTTGGCGACAACCGCGGGGGACGTTGCCCCCACGACAATAGGCACGAGTTTGAAGTCGCCCAGAACTTCCTGCAAAAACGGCAGGTGGACTTCGAGTGAATGCTCGGCCTCATGGGTCGGCGGAAACGTGCTGATCTGCTCAAGCTTGGCAACAAGCGCTTCGCCGTCCTTGTCGATTTCAAACTGACCCAGCGGCGTCTCAAAATAATCCGCCCCAGAAAGTGCCAGACCTTCAACTGCAACCCGGTGGCATGGCCCCATCAGGACAATGCGCTTTATTCTCGCTGCAATGGGCTTAAGCCGTGCATAGGCTTCTGCGGCCAACGCGCCCGAGTACTTATACCCTGCATGTGGCGCAATGATGGCCTTGGGCGCAGCTCCTTGAAGAATACGCGCACGCGCCAGAAAGCCCTGCACATCTTTTCTAAGGACATCCGCATCGTCAGGATAAAACATCCCCGCAACGGCAGCTTTTCTAATCACGCTCATGAACACACGTCCCCAATCATCATGGGCTGTATTCTAGCGCACACTGCCGGGCTTCGAAACCTTAGATGATGAAGTTTTAAAGTGTGTCAAACCTTGTGACGTATGACAGCTAAGGTATTGATAGGATTGTTAGTGACCCAAAGAAGTCCCTTGGTTAGAATGGTATTAAATTTACTACTTGGGAGGGTGTTTTGAAGAGTGAAGATGTTGATAAAAGAAAAAAGTAAAAGCCTTGGTACGGTAATCTCATAATTTTTGCCGTTATTTCATCAGTTCTTGCTGTTGTTTTTAATTTTACGATCGCGCCTTTGATCGGATCATTCAAAAATCTATCAATAAGCGAACTTGCATCATTAGGGATTTCTTTTTTCGCAATAGGCATGTCGTTCGCCTTTTATTTTCAGGCGAGCCAAACAAGTAATACGTTTTACGACAATACCTACAAGTTTACGAAAGACACCTCGGAAGTTTTGGGCCGCATGGAAGGCATGTTCGGTGAAAAACTGAGCCATCTAAATGATAATTACACTCGAATGGATAAACGACTTGAGCAGTTCAGTCCTGCAAAAGCGTAGGAAGAACTAAGTGAAAGCCAAGCTCAGGCTGATGAAAGTGCCGATAAAAGAGATGAGTTGATCGAGTCCCTTATTGAAAAAGCGCAGCTTCAGGTTGCAGAGCGAGATAAATTCCTAGAACGTTTGCAACAAGCGGAGGAGCAACTTATTAGCTCTCGGGAGAGCGTGGCTTTACTTGAGCAGCGATTGAGGAATTTTCAGCGACAAGTTGGAGATTCTGACAAATCTTCGACGGTATTTTCTTCTTATGCACAAGGAAGATTAGAAAGCATGATTAGGCGCGAGCTTATATCAAGGTTAGGCGGCTCTGAACGTTCAGCAAACATGACGCTTTCTATAATACGTCATGAGTTTAGAACATTTGCATCAGATTTACCTGATCCCCTTGTAAGTTTAATGCAGCGCAAAGGTTATATACGAGGATCGGATAGCCTTACGCTTCCTGGCGCACATCTCATCCAAATAACTGCTCGTGATTTTGCAATAGTAAATTCAAAACAAAAACGATTAAACCTAGAAGATGAGCAGGATTAGGAGAAGGCTTCCAGAACATCAGAAGGTGAGAATTTATAATATGTATACTTATACACTTTGTGGCAGCTGAGTTAACTAAATAAAGTTTTAAGTCCTATTTAATAGGACGACGGACCTGCATATAATAGCCGATGACTGACGGTGCCCCAATCATTGATGAGACGTTTGCTGACGCGGTGCCGGGGCGGTACTGGCATGCGGTCGAGGATGGGCGTATTCAGTGCGACATCTGCCCGCGTTTTTGTAAGTTGCGTGATGGGCAGCGGGGGCTATGTTTTGTGTGGGGGCGGCAGGGTGATGAAATTGTCCTCACCACTTACGGACGATCTAGCGGCTTTTGTGTCGACCCCATCGAAAAGAAGCCACTCAACCATTTCTTGCCAGGGACGCCGGTGCTGAGCTTTGGGACGGCGGGCTGCAATCTCACTTGCACATTCTGCTAGAATCACGTTATATCCAAATCCCGCGCTTACGATAAATTACAAGCCAAGGCTTCGCCCGAGATGATCGCCAATGCGGCTGTGAAAACAGGCGCGCGTTCTGTGGCTTATACCTACAACGACCCGGTGATCTTTCTCGAATATGCTGTCGATGTGGCGCAGGCCTGCCATGAGCGGGGGGGGTAAAGAACGTTGCCGTTTCGGCTGGATATATTTGTGAAGAGCCGCGTGCAGAATTCTTTTCACACATGGATGTGGCAAACATTGACCTTAAAGCCTTTACTCAAGAATTTTACCGCAAACTCTGTAGTGCTGATCAGGCACCAGTGCTGGAAACACTCAAATATCTAAAACACGAAACCGACGTGTGGTTCGAGATCACGGATCTGCTGATCCCGGGTGAAAACGACAGCGAACACGAAGTTGAGGAAATGACCCAGTGGATTGTTGAGAATCTGGGCCCCGATGTACCGGTGCACTTTACGGCATTTCATCCGGACTGGAAAATGATGGATAAGCCGCGTACGCCGCCAGCGACGCTTATGTGCGCCCGTGATATCGCCCTCAAAAATGGTATCCGATATGCATATTCGGGGAACATTCATCACAAACCAACGCAAAGCACCTATTGCCATAATTGTGGTGAGGCCGTGATCGGGCGCGATTGGTATGAATTGTCAGAATGGAATCTTCAGTTTGGTGGCAACCATATCTCTGACTGTAAAAGCTGTGGCACCCAACTCGCAGGTGTGTTTGAAGAGAAACCGGGCACGTGGGGGCGCAGGCGCGCGCCATTGAAATTCAAGGCTTAATACCTGCGACGAATGCAGCGAAACGTGACAATCATGAACTGAGCTGTTATATGCGCATAACGCATAGATAGTATGATTCAGGCTTGCCTACATGACGAAAAATCAAATTCTCGTAATCCTTAAAGTCATAGTTTCAGGCGGACTTATTTGGTTCTTGCTGTCATCAATCGATATTGGCGCGGCAAAGGATCGAATTCTGGGCGCTGATAACGTGATGATCCTGTGTGCTGGATTTGTTTTATTGTTACAAATGGGTGTCGGTGGTGCGCGGTGGTGGGCTGTGATGCGTGCGATCGAAACACCGCTTCCCTGGTTTGAACTGACAAAGCTGTTTTGGATTGGGGGCTTTTTTAGTCAGGCATTGCCCTCGTCGGTAGGTGGCGATCCTATTCGAATTTACATGGCCTACAAAGATGGGTTGCCACTTAGCAAAGCCATTAATGGTGTGATGCTTGAGCGTGTGGTCACAATTATTGGCTTAACGATTCTAGTGATCGCTGTTCAGCCATGGTTTGTGCCTAAGCTTAATGCTGAGACTCAAATGTTAACGTTAACCGTGTTGGCCATGTTGGGTGCAGGTACAATCTTCGGCGTCATTGTTTTGTTGTATCTGGATCGATTGCCCGAAGCTTTGAGCAAATTCAGGATAGTACGCGGTATGAACGCGTTGGCCGCCGATTCACGACTGCTGTTTCTCAGGTTAAAGGGTGCTGTGCTCGCGAGTATCTTTGGCATCTTAACCCATGTGAATATTTCACTCTGTGTGTTCTTTTTGGCGATGAGTATCGGCGTTGATGTGACGTGGCTTGATTGCATGGTCTTGATGCCATTGGTTATTCTCGTAACAACATTACCAATTTCAATCGCAGGCTGGGGTGTGCGCGAAGGCGCAATGGTGACGGCATTTGCGCTTGTCGGTGTGCCCGGCGAAGGTGCTTTGGTTCTGTCGCTCATGCTTGGAATTTTAGGTATCGTTATGATGATACCTGGGGGAGGTTTTTGGCTCATAAGGCGGAAGGCCGGAGAGGCGATGTCCGCTGCTGATGCCGAAGCTGCCGTCGAACAAGAACTCGAAAATACCATGGATGCATCGTCAAAAAACGTCTGAGCCCTTGAACCCCGCGTGAGGGGCTATACACTAGCTGATAAATCATCTCACCAGCGAGGACTCTCATGAAGATTACGTTTTCCAATCCTGCCCAACCGACCAAAGGTATCGCCGTTGTATTTTCTGCTGAACGCGGAAAATGGTCAGACAGCGCAGCCAAACTTGATACGAAACTTAAAGGCGCGCTAAAGCGTGCTGCCAAGGCGTCACGCTTTGAAGGCAAGCGCGGCCAGACGATGACCGTATTGGCACCTACAGGCTCCAATCTTGAGCGTGTGCTTTGTGTTGGTGTTGGTAAGCCGGGCGACATGACATTCGAGAACATGACCGAGCTTGGCGGCAAGGTTTTTGCAGCCCTCAAGGGCGCTGGAACAGCGGCGGCAGTTTGTGCTGATGCATTTGATAAATCATCTTTGAAAGCGGCTGACGTTGCTGCGGCAATTTCTTATGGGGCATTGCTCCGCGCCTACAAGTTTGAAAAATACAAAGGCAAAGAAAAGCAAAGCAAAGACCCGGTTATTGGATCAATGGCTGTACATTGCCAGGGCGCACCGGCAGCAAAGTCTCGCTATGCGAAACTCGCTAAAATTGCTGATGGCGTTTACTTCACACGCGATCTGGTTTCTGAGCCACCTAACATTTTGTACCCTGCCGAGTTTGCAAAGCGCCTCAAGCGTGACCTGACCAAGCTTGGTGTCAAAGTAACGATTATGGGCGAAGCGCAGATGCGCAAGCTTGGTATGGGGTCATTGCTTTCAGTAGGTGACGGTAGTGCACGTGAAAGCCAGATGGTTGTCATGGAATATAACGGCCTGCCTGCCGCAAAGAAAAAAGGCTCACAGCCGATTTCTTTCATTGGTAAGGGTGTGTGTTTTGATACCGGTGGTATTTCACTCAAGCCAGCCGGTGGCATGGAAGATATGAAATGGGATATGGGCGGTGCCGGTGTCGTATCTGGATTGATGAAGGCCCTCGCAGGTCGTAAGGCAAAATGCCACGTTATCGGCGCCGTTGGTCTCGTTGAGAATATGCCTGATGGCAACGCAACGCGTCCTGGCGATATTGTTGAATCAATGTCGGGTCAGACGATTGAAATCCTCAACACAGATGCCGAAGGTCGTTTGGTTCTGTGTGATGTTCTGCATTATGTGAACGAGAAGTATAAGCCGCAATTTATGGTTGATCTGGCGACATTGACGGGTGCGATCATTATCGCACTTGGCGCTGAGCGTGCAGGTTTGTTCTCAAACAATGACAAACTCTCTGAGCGACTTTTCGATGCGGGCGAAGCCATGAACGAGCGTATTTGGCGGTTCCCACTTGGCAAGGAATACGACAAGGATCTGGATACGGATGCTGCTGATATGAGAAATATCGGTGGTGGCCGAGGTGCTGGCTCAATTACTGCTGCGCAATTCCTGCAAAGGTTTGTCGGCGATACACCATGGGCGCACTTGGATATTGCTGGCGTCACTTGGTCCAAGAAGGATAGCGCTGTTGTGCCACGTGGTGGTACAGCCTTTGGTGTCCGCATGTTAGACCGCTTTGTCGCTGATCATTACGAGTAAATCAACCAAGGCTGGGTGTGGCGCGTGTCATGACTGAAATTGGTTTTTACCACCTGACGCGCTCGGGGCTTGAACAGGCCCTGCCACAACTTTTGCAAAAAACCATGGAAGCAGAAAAGCGTGCCTTGATCGTTCTGGGCACGCCTGATCGTGTGCAATGGCTGAATGATCAGTTGTGGACGTATGACGCTGCGTCGTGGTTGCCACATGGGTCAAAGAAAGATGGCGATCCTGAATTGCAGCCTATTTGGCTCGACACCACGGACGAAAATGCCAACGGTGCGCAATTCTTATTTTTGGCTGATGGCGGTGTCACCTCAGACGTGAGTTCATTTGAACGGTGCTTTGATTTGTTCGATGGTCGTGACGAAGAGGCCGTTGCATCTGCTCGTACGCGCTGGAAATCCTTGAAAGACGAAGGTCACGATCTCACATATTGGCAACAAGGTGAACGTGGTTGGGAAAAGAAAGCTTAATGTTCGGAGAGATGAGATGACGAAGCGATGGGTGAATAGACCTGAGGGATCAACTTGGGGCGATTGGGGCGAAGACGACCAGTTGGGTCGTGTGAATTTGCTAACACCGGAAAAAGTTAAAGCGGCTGTTTCTGAAGTGCAGGATGGTCGGTCGTTTTGCTTGTCTTTGCCGCTCGATTTGCCCGGCGGAAATAGCGTGAACCCAAAACGTCATCCGCCAAAATTCGGTGTCGTCAATCATCCTCCGGGAAGTGATGGCGTCTATTATAATCTGGTCTGGAAAGACTATCAGGACGGCAACATGGATGTGTCGTCTGATGAATGTACGACGTTATGGAATCAATACTCTACGCAATGGGACAGCTTCGCACACGTTGGTAGTTTGTTTGATGCCAATGGCGATGGCGAGCCTGAAAGCGTTTACTACAACGGCTTTCGCGCAGGCGAAGAAATTCTTGGGCCTGACCATGCGGACGGTATGGGTGCGCGAGTATTATCTGTTGGCGGTATGGCCAAGGCTGGTATGCAGGGCCGCGGCGTGATTTTGGATATGGTGCCGCATGTTGGCACGGGGCGAACTGTTGTTGGCTATGACAGCCTTATGGAAATGCTCGACGCTGATAAGATCATCGTTGAAGAGGGTGATTTCTTCCTGTTCCATACCGGCTGGGACGATATGATATTGGATATGGCTGGTGATCCTGATGCGAAGAAGCTTCATTCCAGCGGTGCTGTGTTGGATGGATATGACGAGAAGCTTTTGCAGTGGATCACAGATAGTGGTGTTGTTGCGATCATTTCTGACAACATGGCCGTTGAGGACTCAAGCGGATTTGGCGAGTCTCAAGGTGGATGTTCACGCTTGCCGCTACATCGACATTGTCTGTTCCGCCTCGGTGTTCACTTGGGCGAATTATGGCATCTGTCTGAGTTAGCGACGGCGCTGCGAGACCAGGGACGCTCTCGTTTTCTCCTGACAGCACCGCCATTGTATCTGCCAGGTGCTGTGGGTTCCCCGTCGACCCCCATTGCGACGATCTAAATGCAACAACGAGACTTTGATGCAGACCGTAAAGGTCCTTTAGACGGGGTCCGTGTGCTTGATCTGTGCCGCCTGGTGTCAGGGAATATGCTGACCCATCAGCTGGCTGATTTTGGCGCGGATGTGACTAAAATCGAGCCAAGTGGAAAGGGTGATCCATTACGTGCCTGGACCAAGGGCGGATACGATACTTTCTGGAAAGCGTACTGCCGCAATAAGAAAAGTATCGCACTGGATTTTCGTGCTGAAGGTGCGGCAGCGGTCATTCTAAAACTGGTTGAACACGCCGAAATCTTTGTTGAGAACTTTCGCCCGGGACGTCTCGAGCAGATGGGACTTGGGCCGGATATTCTACACAAACATAATCCAAAACTCATCATTGTTCGCATATCAGGATTTGGTCAGACCGGACCTTATAGTGATAGACCGGGCTTTGGCTCATTGGTTGAAGGCATGTCCGGGTTTGCGTTTCGAAACGGGTTCCCAGACCGCCCGCCGTTGCTGCCACCCATTGCCATGGCGGACATGATTGCGGGCCTCCAAGGAGCTTATGCGACCATGGTGGCACTCCGGGAAATTGAATTGAAGGGCGGGCAGGGGCAGGTCATTGATATGTCTTTGCTGGAACCAATTCTGTCGACACTGGGTCCCGCTGCGATGGATTTTAAAGCCACTGGCGATATTCCAGCTAGAGTCGGTAATCGTTCACATACCTCTGTACCTCGCGATGTCTATACAACACGAGATAGCAAGTTTGTCTCGCTGTCGGCATCCATTCAACAAATGGCTGAGCGTGTGTTTAGGACGATCGGCCGCGAAGATATGATCGACGATCCACGCTACCGAACCAATGCGGATCGGGTCCAGCGATGCGACGAAGTGAACGACATTGTCGCAGATTGGGTTGCCGCGCGTGATCAGGTCGAAGTGCTGCGCATCTTTGCTGAGGCAGGGGTGACGTCTGCGCCAATATATAATGCTGAAGATTTGCTCGCAGACCCGCATGTAAACGAACGGGGTGTGCTGGTTGAGGTGCCGGATGATGATTTGGGCTCAGCACCTGTGCATAACATCCATCCTTATATGTCCGAGACACCGGGTGGGTTCAGAACGCGCGCACCAAAGCTTGGTGAGCATACGGATGAAATGCTTTTGACGGCTGGGTTTACTGCTGAGGAAATCACTGCATTGCGCGATAAAAAGGTTGTTTCTTAATAGTTTAGTGGACGGGATGACGTCGGCGAATGCTCCACGCAAGGAGCATTCCGATACCGCCAAAAATCGCCATCGCAAAGAAGGCATCGCCCGCATAGTCTTCGTACAAATGCCCGGATAATACGCTTATTAAACCGAGACCAAAACCAGAAACGATTAAGGCATAAAGCGTTTGAGCTGTCGCTGAAATTTCTTCGGGCATTCGATCTGCAATGAAGTAAATAGCGCCTAAGTGTGTTGCGCCAAATGTGAACGCATGCATGATTTGTAGCGCCGCGATCGCCCAAAGGCTCTCTGCAAACGGTGTCATGCTCCATCGTAACAAACAGGCGAGGCCACCCAGGGCGATCAGGCGCGCCGGGCCAATCCGTTTGATGGCGTTTGCGGCGAAGACAAATAAGATAACTTCTGCCAGCACGCCCTCAGCCCAAAGCAATCCGATGACGCCTTCGCTAAAGCCCATGCGGAGCCAGTTGATCGTGCCAAAGCTGTACAAAAGTGCGTGTGAGCCTTGGATACAGGCTGTTGCTGCAACGAAAATAACGAACGTCTTGTCGGTTAGGACGCGGGTAATCGGGCCGGGGCCTTCTGATTTAGGTGACGGGGTAGACCGGAAATCCGGGGCGATATAGGTGCCCAGCGCATACAGCGCAATCGCGATGGCGATGGCTTGCCAGATCAAATCAGGCTCTGCACCCTTGAGGTAATATCCTACACCTGATGCCCCCAAAATGAAGGTGAGCGAGCCCCACAGGCGAATGCGTCCATAATCGAGACCATGACGCTTGGCGCCGAGCATGGTCAGACTTTCGCTTAGCGGCATGATCGGGCCCATCACCCCGATTAAACATGCCTGCAAAATCAATATGGCTGCAAAGCTATCGACGATGGCGAACGGCATGAAAAAGATGAACGACAGCGTAGAAAGTATAGCCATCAAGCGTTTGCGCTCGCCGGTGCGATCTGCGAAGCGCGCGCTGAGCGGGCCCACGAAGGCACGAATAAGGCTGCCGGCAGCGATCACAAGGCCGATCTGGGGTGGTGTCAGGCCTTTGGCTTCAAGCCAAACGGGCCAGAACGGCATCATAATGCCGACGACCAGAAACATCCCGCCATACAATAGTGAGAGCTGAAAAGCCGCGTTCATGAGTAAATTGATTTTGCAAATTCGCCAAGCTCACCCAGGCTTTTGATCGCCCGAGATCCGTACCACGATGTCATCTCTCCATCGATCAGATATGCCTTCGCGGCGTGGTCTGGAAATTCACGTCGAAAATCATCGATATGAGTCTGCGTAAATGTATAGGGTTCTGAGGAAAACAGGACGAGGTCGATCCTGCATAAACCTGCATCATTAAGCATAATTTCCGGATACCTCGCTGCATCACCGCTAAGCGATGAGTTTGCACCCGGAGTGGCGGCATGCCAATTTATTAATGATAACATATTCCCGATATACGTGTTTTTTGTGATTGCCATCCATGGTTCGTTCCAGATTAAATATAGAATGTTCTTAGGCTCGCTTAAGTTCAAAATCTGTAAACGCGCTTTCGCGATTTCAAATTGCTGAACCAGATTATTCGCCACGTCAGATGCGCCAAAGATACCCCCGATCAACTGATAAAGGTCGATATTGTCATCAGGGACCATCGGATGTGTAACGACAACCTCAATACCCGCATCACGAAATGTATCCGCCATATCGCGGGGGTTCTCGTCGATATTTACGAGCGCATGGGTTGGCTTTAAAGCAAGCACGCGCTCCATATTCACTTTCTTAGTGCCACCAACAGAGGGGATCGCATTAATCTGATCTTTGGGATGGGTACAGAAATGGGTGCGCCCAACGAGTTGATCTCGC
>DGOK01000079.1:0-576 GCA_002389385.1 Rhodospirillaceae bacterium UBA4468
CGGGCACCGAACACCAAAGGTATTGGTCTTGAAGAAGCCGGCGTTAAACTCTCATCAAATGGTGCAATTATTGTTGATGAGTTTTCTCAAACAAGTGTCGACAGCATTTATGCCATTGGCGACGTCATTGACCGTGTTCAGCTCACACCTGTTGCTCTGGCTGAGGGCATGGCCCTTGTACGGACACTTTATGAAGGCAAGCCAACGTCAATGAGTTACGAAAACATCGCTTCTGCGGTCTTCTCGCAGCCACCAATTGGCTCTGTTGGCCTAAGCGAAGCGGATGCACGGGTAGACTATGACGTTGAGATCTATCAATCACGATTCCGCCCGATGAAACACACACTGTCAGGGCGCGACGAGCATTCCGTGATGAAACTCATTGTCGACAAAGCCAGTGATCGTATTCTTGGTGCACACATGATGGGCATGGATGCCCCCGAAATTATTCAGGGGATCGCGATTGCCGTTAAAGCCGGTGCGACAAAAGCTGACTTTGACGCAACCATCGGCATTCATCCAACTGCGGCTGAAGAGTTTGTCACCATGCGGGAGCCGCTAAGGGCTGAAAGTTAA
>DGOK01000079.1:605-1882 GCA_002389385.1 Rhodospirillaceae bacterium UBA4468
GCCCATCCGGCAAGCGCAGCGCGTCTGATAAACGATCCAGATATCGCTTTTCCTCAGGGGTATCGGAATCTACAGCCAAAGCCGACGCGACATAGATCTAGGCAGCCTGTTCATCATTGCTGGCCAGGCGCGCAATCGTGATGGGGTCGCTCGGCGCGGATAATTGGTCAAACAAGAACCCTTTTTCGTCGCCACTGAGGTCCAAGGACTGGATATGTGCCTGAATACGGGTGTGTTCGTCCGCATCAATTTGACCATCCAATTTAGCTGAACTGATCATTGCCCGAACCAGCGCGAGCCGAAGACCGCTGCCATCCCGGTCGGTTTGGCTGGCGATATCAAAACCACTATCAACGGGCGCCGCAGGAATACGTGTTTGGGACGTTGCTGGGGCCGGCGCGGGCTGCGCACCTTGTTGAGCCGACTTGTGATCACTCCAGGCTTTATACGCAAGACCACCATATGTAAGGACTTTACCCCCCATCTTGCGGGCTTTCTTATTGCTCATTAACAAAGCGACCAATCCTCCTGCCGCTGCGCTTACAACAAGACCTGTCGGCATACCACCTTTTTTACGGTATTTGTTGCATGGCTGGCTGCACCGCCAACTTGCCCCATGACTCCGCTTAACAATCGATTGACGTCCATCCTTGCCGACCCTTTATCTCTAAATCCAAAATGTCATATGACGACGAGATCAATTCGCCAGACCATACGTCTCTATGGATAAAATGGGCGCACGTGCGATCTGCGCAAGCGTACAGCCACCAACATTTTACTTACAAATTGTTCATGAATGGATGCGGCTAAACGCTTTAGCGTCGACGACTGAGTCGTCCCCGTCTCGGCTTGTTATCAACAGGTGCATTGGGATCAGCAACAGCGAGCAGGACGATCCCTAGATCTTCTTCTAGTTCTCGGATTTTAGCCAAGGTCTCTCTATCCAATTGCGCTGGTGATGCCTGGACTTCCGAGAATGCGAGTAATGGCTGATTTATTTCAGCCTCAATCACCTGGATTTTGGCAAGCTTGTCTGCGGGTAAATTTAAAAGACTATAGAGCATGATCTATATCCTAAATTGCGGTGAGCCCTGATGACATTTTTTATACTATAATAGTGTGACGCAAAAAAGTATCGTTGAAAAATCTCATAACGGCTTTTGGCTGGCAAATCTCGCGTAATCGGCTTATATCGTGGGCCTAATTTAATGGGCAGAGACGTTTGAGGTTTATTATGACGAAGAATTGGACACCGACAAGCTGGAGAGAGAAACCAG
>DGOK01000079.1:1927-2601 GCA_002389385.1 Rhodospirillaceae bacterium UBA4468
GAAGCACGGTCTTTAAAGAAATCGCTTGGTGACGTTGCCGAAGGGAATGCATTCGCGCTTATGGGCGGTGACTGCGCCGAGAGCTTTGCCGAATTCCATCCAGATAATATCCGTGACACATTTCGTGTTATTCTTCAGATGGCCTTCGTTCTGACCTTTGGCGCTGCAATGCCAATTGTTAAGATTGGCCGTTTGGCGGGTCAGTTCGCGAAGCCGCGTTCAGCACCGACTGAGACACAGGGCGATGTGACGCTTGATAGCTATCGCGGAGACATGGTCAATGCGATGCCATTTACGTCTGAAGATCGCACCCCTGACCCCGAGCGCCTGATGCGCGTTTATAACCAGTCTGCCGCAACGCTGAACCTGCTCCGCGCATTTTCACAAGGTGGCTATGCCGATCTGCATAAAGTTCACGAATGGACGCTTGGTTTTATTGCCGACAGTTCAGAAGCAGAACGTTATCAGGACATGGCTGATCGCCTCGACGAGACTCTTGGCTTTATGGCCGCATGTGGTCTGACAGCAGACAAGACACCACAATTACGCGAGACGAATTTCTACACTGCGCACGAAGCACTGCTGTTGAACTACGAGCAAGCTTTAACCCGTGTCGATTCAACAACCGGCGACTGGTATGACACATCTGCGCATATGCTGTGGATTGGTGACCG
>DGOK01000087.1 GCA_002389385.1 Rhodospirillaceae bacterium UBA4468
CTGCATCACTGGACCCCGGCCTTCGCCGGGGTGACGACATTTTACCCCATACCCGTCATTCCGGCGCAGGCCTGAATCCAGCATCTTCCAATCTTACGAAGATGGCTGTGTAATGAGGTGAGGAGGTAAATCTCAGCTTTTACCAACTCATCCCTTCAGCATCCAAGCCGATCAACCAACCGCTTTCGATCCAAAGCCGCAATAGGCCAGCTGCACGGACGGCGGCTTCATCCGCTTCGGTTAAGTCTGCGACAATCTCGCAGATACCATCAAACGTATGGCCTTCTATTGCCGCCATCAACGCCGCCGCTTCGTCTAAATCAAGTTGCCGGTATGTTACCATTAGCGTTGCCGGATCACGCCATGCGACCCAACGTTTTGGCGCATCAAAAAGCTCGGGCGCAGCAGACGGGTCAACTTCAGCCTGAACTGCCTGATGGAACGGGGCCACGTCATGGCTCAGTAACGCCGTATCTAAAGCAGGATGGAATGTAAACGTCAGCATTGGCCAGGCCTCAGGCGGCACCAAACCGATATCACCAACACCAATAATGTTTGCGTCTATTGCATCGAACGCCAGACCAAGCATCCATTCGAAGCGCGCCATCGCGGTTAATTCTGGATGCCCATTCCAAGGCTCAGTATCGGCAAGCCAATCCGCCACAAATCGACCCAGCCAACGCACAGACTTCGTGGTTGATGGGTGTGCATTAATATATCCTGTCATCGCACTCGCAAACTGCTCGTCACCAAGCAACGTATGCAAACCTTCGAAGTCTTCGCTAAGAATTTCAATAAGCCGCGCCCGGTACGCATAATCATATACACCCATGAACAGATCACCTTTAGTCAAGTGTGGATTGATCGCATCATCACCATTCAATAATCGTGACTGGAACTTTGACTGAATGTCGGCAAGCGAAGCGCTCATTGGCCACCCTCCGCGATACTTCGCACACCTTGTAGTTCTCGAACCAGTTCGGCAAATGGCGGAATGTTTGCATCGCGCTCGATCATTGTTGGTATATGACCAAGTCGTTGAATCGCTTTTACATATAGGTCCAGCACGTCTTTGGGTATCGGCGCATCATGCGTATCAATAATGTGATCGCCATTATGTTCATGGCCAGCCAAGTGAATTTGCTTCACTAGCGCTTTGGGGATACCCGCCAAATACGCATCCGCTGAAAATCCATGATTAAATGCGGAGACATAAATATTATTCACATCAAGCAAGATATCGCAGTCAGCACATGCACAAATTTCTGAAATGAATTCCCACTCCATCATCTCATCTTCTTCGAAGGTGACGTAAGTCGATGTATTTTCAAGTATGAAACGTCGGCCCAGAACATCTTGGACCTGACGCACACGCGTCGCAACATGATCGACGGTTTCTTCAGTCATCGGCAGCGGCAACAGGTCGTGCATATTCACGCCGTGTGCCACGGTCCAGCATAGGTGATCAGAAATCTGCACGGGCTGAACCTTATCCGCAAGTGCATTTAAACCTTGAAGGTATTCCATATCTAATAGATCCGTCGATCCTATCGACATGGATACGCCGTGCATCACAATCGGAAATCTCTCACGGACGGCCATCATGCTGCGCATCGGCGGGCCACCAACATCAATGAAGTTCTCAGAGAGAATTTGAAACCAATCGACACCATCTGTCGATATCGGGTCATCGCCGAGAATTTCCGGAAAATGTTGTGAGCGAAGCCCTAAGCCAAAATCTTCGAGAGTCATTATGTGCCTGCATCCAAAAAAGAAACGGAGGAACCGCCATCGCGATCCCTCCGAATCAGAATAACCGATAGATTAGTCAACGTCAGCCTTCTTCGACTTTGCCGCCCTTACCAGTTCAAGCAGAAGCAGATTCAGCGCTTACCCAGCCCTGACCCTTACATCCATTTTGACCTTTGCATGCATTCGTCGCACTTGCGCATGCGCCTGTACCTTTGCATGAATTGATGCCTGCGCACTTAACGCCAGCTTGAGCCGCTGTTGGTGCAACTGTAATTGCTGCACCTGCAATGAACATAGCTGCGGCGGCGGTTGCGAGTGTTGCGCTAAGTGTTTTCTTTGAAATAGACATAAATATGACTCCTTTTGTATTTGTTATAATTCCCCGTGATCCGGCCCCTCGCCGGACACCATATATTACGCATATAAACATCTAAGTCCTGTCACGTTGCCCTGACAGCAGCTCACGTTTCTGTGATTTTAACTTTCGTAAAATTTTATGATGGTCTATAAAGTTTCTTATCGGGCCAAAGGCAGTCGCCCGACGTCACAGGCGATCGTTCGCCCAAGCGCTGCCCTCGCTACTTGCTCGAGCGTTTTCGAGTGTGAGGGTTTATGAACGATCAAATAGAAAAATCGCCAACAGCTGAAACTCAGACACCGCCATCTTTTGGCGAAGCTGCACGGTATTGGATCAAACTTGGTTTTATGAGTTTTGGCGGACCTGCGGGTCAAATTGCAATGATGCAAACCGAATGCGTCGATAAGCGCGGATGGTTGAGCCAAGGCGCATTCTTACGTGGCCTGAATTACTCAATGCTACTACCTGGACCAGAAGCACAGCAATTGGCCGCCTATATCGGTTGGCGATTGCATGGCGTCAAAGGCGCACTGTTTGCTGGTACGGCGTTCTTTATCCCAGGCACATTCCTGATGATTTTCCTGGCATGGGTTGCGGCAGCGCACGGTGATGACGGGTTCGTTTCGGCGATATTCCATGGCATTAAGCCGGTTGTGATCGCAATTGTTATCTCTGCGGTCTACCGGATAGGCAAGAAAACCTGCAACGGGATTGTGCCTTTGGCACTTGCTATCGGTGCCTTTGCTGCCTTGCAATTTACGGAAACGCCGTTCCCTGTTGTCGTGCTCGTGGCCGGCATTGCCGGTGTCGCGATTGCCAAATTCAAACCCGATGCCCTGTCATCAGGACACGATGATCACGCTGCACCCAAAGCAGAAACACCTGGGGCGTCTCAGACATCTGGCGCCTTAAAGCGTATTATTTTGATTACCGCTATTTTTGCTGTTGCTTTGATTGGCCCAAGCTTATTGGCGATATCAGTGCTGGGTGCAGAGCCATTTTCTGACGTCATAAAGCTGTTTACCACCGCCGCATTTGTTACCTTTGGCGGCGCTTATGCTGTTCTGCCATTCGTCGCAGACGCTGCGGTGAACACATACGGATGGTTGACTGGTGCTGAGATGATCAATGGTTTGGCTTTGGCAGAAACCACACCCGGGCCGTTAATCCTTGTGACCACATATGTTGGTTTTTTCGCTGGCTGGAGCGCTGAAGGTGCGGTCCTTGGCGTTATCGCAGCATTAGTCACAACCTATGTGACATTCCTGCCCTCGTTCTATCTCATCATTGTTGGCGCACCTTATGTCGAGAGCGTCCAACGCTTTGCCTGGGCCCGAAATGCCCTATCGGCAATTACGGCGGCGGTTGTCGGCGTAATTCTCAGCTTGGCCTTTTTCCTGGGCCAAGCCGCACTGTTTGATACCGCTGGCGATGTTCAGTGGTTATCCGTTGCCGCCGCAGTTGTTGCGCTTGGATTGTTGATCAGCAATCGCGTCAGCGTGCCCATGTTAGTCGCCCTTGGCGCTGCATTCGGCGTCGCAACGTCTTTTATCTAAATCTAACTGACCTATCCAACCAATGCAGACGCAAGGAGTCTCATTATGAACAGCATTGAACAATCCGAACTCGAAACACTTTTTAAATTTGGTGCCAATGTCACGATCGTCGACGTACGCAAGAAACCTGCCCTTGAGAAAAAACCTGCAATGATCCAAGGCGCTGTCTGGCAGGACTTTCAAAACGTCCCAGCTTGGGCCGATAGCGTAAAATCCAGCACCACCGTCGTATGTTATTGCGTTCACGGCCATGAAGTCAGCCAAAGTGCGGTGGCTAACCTGCGCAAAGCAGGCATTAACGCCTATTATCTGAGGAGCGGCATGCAGCAGTAGCAGACACGCAGTGGCCTACTCACACTTAGTGATGCCTAACAAAGTCGTTACTTGGACGTAAAACCCATTCCAAGTTGAGATCAAACCACTTACCTTTGGGCGCATGAAAGACAGGTTCAAACATCTTCTAACGTGCGCCCTTGTTGGCTTTGCGAGCTTCATCTTCGTTTGGCCATCGCACAGCATCGCTGCGCCTGACCTTACCGAATTCGCTAAACCACAAACGCCTCCTCCATCACCTAAATTCAATCCACCATCCTAAGCAAAATTCGAACTGGGAGAGACGTTGTTTTTTGAAAACCGGTTATCCGGCGGCAATACGATGTCCTGCGCATCATGCCATATGCACCAGTATGCATGGACAGACTTGGAACCTTTAAGTCCGGGAGAGGACGGCAAGCGCCAGACAAGACGAACGCCGCCCCTACAAGATGTTGGTTGGAATAGTTTGTTTGGCCGCGATGGAAGATTTGAATCGTTAGAAGGCTTTATTCTGGGCCCCATCGCGAATGAAAATGAGATGAACTAGAATCTCGATCATTTGCCATCTGAGCTTTCAAACGATTCCACATATCGCCTAAAATTTGCAACGGCATTTGGCGAAGGCCCCATCACAATTGATAAGGTCACCCAAAGTCTGGGCGTTTATGTGCGCACACTGACTTTGGGCATTTCACCGTTTGACCGTTGGGTTGCCGGCGATGCTGACGCATTAAGTGCATCCGCTAAATCTGGATATGAAACGTTCTCAGGCAAGGCTGGATGCAGTCAGAACCATTCAGGCTGGCGGTTTAGTGATCAAAAGTTCTACGACGTTGGCATAGAATCCGCTGATATTGGGCGCGGTAGAATTAAGCCCAAAGACGCCGCCATGCAGCATGCCTTTGTTACACCGTCGCTTAGGAATGTCACCGCTCGATCCCCTTATATGCATAATGGATCCATTCAGACACTCGACGCCGTCGTTGATCACCATGCATCCGGTGGCATTCCTCGCCCGTCATTATCCAATCAAGTTCAGCCGCTTGCCCTAAGCGATCAAGAAAAGGTGAACCTTATTGAGTTCTTGAAAAGCCTGACGGATGATAAGCGTATAACTAATCGTCATCAGGTATCTGATGACACACAAATTTTAGATAAGGTCTCTCAACCATGACATTTGCTTGCCGCTCACTTTTCATACCATTCATCGCCGTTTGCATGATTATCGCTGCGAGCACGGATACGCGCGCTGCCATGTCACCGTCTGGAGATATGGTTGCCATCCAAGAGTACGTTGATGCAGAACAGCTGATCATCGCAAAAGATTACGATGGTGCGATTCCATTACTCAACGCTACCCTCAAGATAAGACCTGATCACGCGAACGCATGGAACCTGCTCGGATTTACCCATCGTAAGTTGGGAAAATTTGATGAGGCTGAGAAATACTACGAAGCCGCGTTGACCGCGAACCCTGCGCATACCGGCGCATTGAACTATATGGGGCAACTTTATATTCAAACAGGTCGTCCTGCGAAGGCCAAAGAGCTCCTCGAAAAGCTAAAAATGACGTACACTAGCGGTTGCTCAGACCTGACCCACCTTGAAAAGGCCGTTAAAGAAGGTGCGGCAGGAAAGTACTAACCTGCGTAAGCTCTTCATAACATCAACGACAAATTTGGGACGCTGTGACCTTTAGCAGACGAAGCATACATTTGACGGCCGGATTGACGATGTTCGCCTATGTCGTTTCCCATCTGCTTAATCATGCCTTTGCCTTAATCTCTATCGAAGCCGCGAATACAGCGCGGATTTTCTTTATCTCGCGTGGACCAATACGATCGGCACACTCGTCCTGGCAACAGCAGCTACAACGCATATCTCTCTCGCCCTCTGGACCACGTATATTCGACGAAGCCTCCGCATGCCCAAATGGCAGTGGGTGCAACTGGGATTAGGACTGACGATCCCGATTTTACTCATTGAGCATGCCCTCTCAACGGGCGGCGGTATACTGAGAGTGCGCCTCGTCCCAAATTATGAATATATTCTCGCAGTATTCTGGCATTTCGTCCCGATCCAGGGCTGGCTTCAGGTCGTTCTTCTGGTTGTGACCTGGACCCATTCGGTATTCGGCATCCACAACTGGCTTAAGGTGAAGCCTTGGTATCCATCATGGCAGCCACATCTTTATGGATTGGCCCTTCTGATCCCGACAATGGCCATCATGGGATATGCATCGGGCGGCTTTGAGGTCTTGGAAAAGCTCAAGAATCCCCTATGGCTGATCCAAATGCTGAAAGATATTCATTATCCAGGGCCAGAATTTGATCAACAAACAAAGCAACTCCGAGATTACTGGATTATAGGCTATACCCTGCTTATCGCCGCCGTCTTTGCTGCGCGTCGGGTGAGATTGTATTTCAGCGCGCGCAGTGAAGGCATTCGTGTCACATACCCCAGCGGCCGCAGGATATTAATTCCAAATGGCGCATCACTTTTGGAAACCAGCCGGGCGGGTGGTATCCCGCACGCATCTGTGTGCGGTGGTCGAGGCCGTTGTTCGACATGCCGCGTACTGATCATCAAATCCGACGATGGATGTCTCATGCCGCCCAACGACGTCGAAAAGAAGGTGCTCGAAAAACTAAAACTCCCACCTAATGTGCGGCTAGCCTGTCAGGTAAAGCCAACAGGCAATGTGACCTGCGAGCCGCTCCTCCCGCCGGATGTCACGGCAAAGGAAGCACTTAGCCCGGGCAAATACATGCACGGCCAAGAGATCACAATCACAGTGATGTTTGCGGATTTACGCGGTTTTACAAAATTATCCGAAAGCAAATTGCCGTTCGATGTTGTGTTTATGCTGTATCAGTATTTTCAGTCCATGGGCTCAGCCATTGAAGGCGCTGGCGGTCGTATCGACAAATTCATCGGCGACGGCATCATGGCTTTATTTGGCACAGAGGGCGGGGCTGAGAATAACGCTCAACAAGCCCTGACCGCAGCGCGTGAAATGTCTCTTCGCCTTGAGCTGATAAACGAACGGCTCAAGAACGACTTGAATGAACCTTTACACTTGGGAATTGGTATCCATCGGGGCTCAGCCATCGTCGGCACCATGGGGCACGGCGCAGCAACACAGATTACGGCCATCGGCGATACGGTCAACACAGCCGCACGCTTGGTATCCATCACCAAAGACTTTGGCATTCAATTGCTTGTCAGTGCTGCTGTTGAAGCAGAAGCGACAGCCGATTTAAGCGGCTTTGAATAATCAGATGTCCCTTGAGGGGCCGCACGGAATCTATGCACGTCCGTAAGATTAATGCCGCCAGTGACATCGACATTCCACCAATACCGCGGAAATAGGAATTTTAGCTTCTCACAAACACTTGTGACGGTAGTTCTGGATTCCGGCCTTCGCCGGAATGACGGAAGATAAGGCATCACCCCTGCAGCTTCGTCTTTTCGGTATCTTTAAAGCCGACAAATATCTCAGCATCCTTTTCAAAAACAGGGCGTTTGATGAGCGCTGGCTGTGCCGCCATCAGCGAAATGGCTTCGGCGTCACTGCTTTCGGCATTCGCTTTTTCACCATCAGACAAACCACGCCACGTTGTACCCCGGCGGTTCAGCAAGATATCCACGCCCACAGAATCCAGCCAGCGTTTCACGTCATCTTCATTTATACCGTCTTTGCGGACATCTATGAATGTGTGTGCTATGTCTTCGCTATCCAGCCATTTAAGCGCCTTACGGCATGTATCGCAGTTCTTAAGTCCGTATATTTTGATCATTTGATGCCTCTCAGCCTTTGAAGGTCTCTATTCTTACCCTATATGTAAGATCAACGATGTCGACCGTCAAAGAAGGAGCGCCCGTTTATGTTAGCGATCATCTCACCTGCAAAGAAACTCGACTTTGAGAGCGATCCGATCACGGAAGCGCACACGCAACCCGACTTAATGAAAGACGCCAAGGTCTTGTCCAAGCGTGCAAAGCAGCTCACGCGCAGCGATCTTAAATCGATGATGCATATTTCGGACAATCTGGCCGAACTAAATTACCAGCGTTTTCAGGATTTTAAACCGCCTTTTAATCTTGCTAATGCACGGCAAGCCGCACTCACTTTTGCAGGTGATACCTATGTCGGCCTGGATGCGAGCACATTAAAAGATAAAGACCTGGAGTATGCACAAGATCATTTACGGATTTTGTCCGGGCTCTACGGCCTTTTGAGGCCGCTGGACCTTATTCAGCCTTACCGGTTGGAGATGGGCGTAAAGTTCGCCATCGATGGGAAGGAAACCCTATACGACTTTTGGGATGACCGTGTCACAAAGGCGATTAACAAGGCCACCAAAGATCATAAAGATCGCCGTGTGATTAATCTGGCGTCGAACGAGTATGCAAAGGTCATCAAACCAAAGACCCTGGATGGCCAGATTGTGACCCCGGTATTCAAAGAAATCAAAGATGGAGAGGCCCGTACGCTTGGCCTCTTTGCAAAGCGCGCACGCGGCATGATGGCGCGCTACATGGTCACCAATCGCGTTGAGACCGAAAAAGGTCTGAAGGCGTTTAAAGATGGCGGATACCGGTTTCAGGCAGATCAGTCTGACGATACCAAATGGGTGTTTACGCGCCCCCAGCCCTAACCATGCCAGTTATTGAAAAACGCGGTCCGTGGATTGTTGTTGTTGTGACCGACAGCAAAGGTCAGATTTTTGCCTATCCATGGAAAGGCACTGAGCCTGAAGCTGCTCCTCAAGCCATAGAAGATGCCGAACCGGATGCTGGTACACGCTACCTTGTGCACTGGGAACGTGGCCTTAAGACAAGGCAAGATGCTGAAATCCGTGCTCGTGAGGTCAATGCCGAAATACAAAGTGAGACCGGCACGAGCAACGCATCAAACACAACGATTGTGAAGCATTAATCATCTTCAAAACAGGGACGACATTGCCTTGCGACATGACCTACCGACGGATATCGTCCGTGCATACATGATACGCGCAACGGAGTGTCCATCTACATGAGAAGAACTTTCATCTTAAGCAGCCTGGCCATTACCGCGGCGATTGTTCTTGTGTTCGCTTCTGTAACCTTTGTGCTTTTCAATATTGATGCTGTGGTCAAAGAAACCATCGAGAGCGACGGTTCCAGCGCCTACAAAGTTCCCGTTACCATCGCCGACGCCAAAGTGTCGCTGAAAACCGGCGAAGGTCAGATCACAGGTCTTCGGATCGCCAACCCACCTGGGTTTGGTGCACTATCAGCGATCAACATTCCCTTCGTTGTTCTTGAGGTTGATACAGAGCGCGTTGCCGCCAAAGCTATTGGTGTGCGCCGCGTCGTTCTTGAGCAGCCCAAGATCGTTCTGGAAATCCGCGAAGGCATGGTCAACCTGGTCAGACTTCGAGAGAGTGTCCGTGCCTGGGTCAATCGATTCAAAATTAGTGGTGAGGATGCGTCATCAGGCCAGATGTTTATCATTGACCAAATCCTCCTGCAGAACGGCACCATGGTGTTCCGGGCTGACTTCCTGTACGGGCTGGAAACTGAAATTTCACTGCCAGACACCCGCATAACAGATATTGGTGCTGAGACCAATGGCGCCCTGCCAGCTGTCATTATTGAGGCCATAACAGACCTTATCATTACAGCTGTCGAACGCGCGTCACGCCGTATTGATCTGAAAGCACTCGCTGAAAAGAATGAAATTCCTGTGCCAAGTGTTAATATCAGCGCATTGCTGAAAAAGTAAGGTGGTTCCAAATGAGCATTTACCGCGCCCCCGTCGATGAGATGCTTCTTGTTATGCAAGAGATAGGAAATCTAGATCAGATTGCCGGCCTTCCCGGTTACGAAGATGCCACGTCTGACCTTGTCGCTGCAATTTTGGCCGAGGCAAGTAAACTTGGTACCGACGTATTAGACCCCATAAACGCAAGTGGTGATGTCGAGGGATGTGTCCTTGAGAATGGTGTTGTACGCACGCCTAAAGGTTTTAAAGAAGCCTACCAGCAGTTCATTGAAGGCGGCTGGAATTCGATGCCGTTTGATCCAGAGCTTGGCGGTCAGGGTCTGCCTTGGCTGGTATCCACAGGCGCATCCGAGATTTGGCATGCAGCAAACATGTCGTTTGGTCTTTGCCCATTGCTGACAGGCGGTGCTGCAGAACTCTTATCGATCCATGGGTCAGAAGCCCTGAAATCGGTCTATCTTAAAAACATGATCAGTGGCGTTTGGACCGGTACAATGAACCTGACCGAGCCACAGGCTGGCTCAGACTTATCGCGCATTCGCACCAAAGCCATTAAAGAAGGTGATGCTTACCGTATATCGGGCCAGAAGATTTTCATCACGTATGGCGAACACGATTTTACCGACAACATCGTGCATATGGTGCTCGCCCGTACGCCAGATGCACCAGAAGGCATCAAAGGTATATCGCTGTTTGTCGTGCCGAAGCATCTGGTCAACGAAGATGGCACGCTTGGGGAGCGCAATGATTTGCGATGCGGGTCTCTTGAGCACAAGCTTGGCATTAATGCGAGCCCAACCGCCGTCATGCTATATGGCGAAAACGAGGGCGCTTTAGGATATCTCGTCGGCGAAGAAAATCATGGCATCGAATATATGTTCACAATGATGAACAATGCACGCCTCGCCGTTGGCCTTGAAGGTGTCGCGATTGCTGAGCGCGCGTATCAACGCGCCCGCGCCTTCGCTGCTGACAGGACCCAAGGCCGAGGCACCGACCGCGACAACAAAGAAGCGGTTGCGATCATTCAGCATCCAGACGTAAAGCGGATGCTGTTGTCGATGCGGTCACAAACCGAGGCTGTCCGTGCCTTAGCCTATTGGGTGTCGTCTCGCCTTGATTTGGCGCACCGCTCAACAGACCCAGCAGAAGCCAAAAAAGCACAGTCATTCGTTGATCTTTTAACGCCTGTCGTTAAGGCCTGGAGCACCGACGTTGGCGTCGAAGTTGCCGATACGGGCGTACAAATCCACGGCGGCATGGGCTTTATTGAAGAAACCGGCGCTGCACAGCACCTGCGCGACGCACGCATTGCCCCTATTTACGAAGGTACGAACGGTATCCAGGCACTCGACCTTGCCGGGCGAAAAATTGCCCGCGAAGGCGGCGAGACGATGCATACGCTCATCGCTGAAATGCATGCCTCAATGGCAGAAATGGACTCATCACACGCGCGCCTTAGTACAGCCATTGATGCACTCGAGCGGACAACGGACTGGATTGTCAGTAACTTTGAAGAAACGCCCGTGACGGCCCTGGCAGGCTCGGTCACATACCTGCGTTTATCCGGCATTACGGTCGGCGGCTGGTTGATGGTACGGCTATTTGAAGCATCCAAAAGAAATCGTGACGAGAACCCGCTTTTAGCAGAACGCCGTCAAGCTTCTGTGAGCTTCTATGCACGGCATATTCTCTCGCAAGCACCAGGACTGGCAGATGCTGTCCTGGATGGTAGTTCTGTGATCGCAGAAACACGTATCGAAGCCCTGTAGTCCATTAACCATAAAAACTGCCAATATGCGGAGATTACTTGATTTTTTCGCGTTGATGCCACAATTTGGATGATTCTAGAGGCTAGGTTCGACCGTATGAATAGCTACACTAAATATGTACTGCGCCAGTTGCTTACTGGCATGTTGCTGGTGAGTGCCGGACTGACGTGCATCATCTGGCTCTCACAATCGCTACGCTTTGTCGAAATGATCGTTAATCGTGGCCTTAGCGCGGGTACATTTGTCTATATGACCATGCTATTATTGCCGAACTTTTTGACTGTTATCCTGCCTATCGCGCTTTTTACCGTGATTGTATTTACCTATTCCAAAATGGTGACGGACCGGGAATTAATCGTGATGCGCGCGGCTGGCGTTGGTCAGTTTGGCCTCGCTAAACCTGCTATCATTATGACGACACTGACACTCATGTTTGGGTATTTGCTCAACCTTTACTTGCTGCCCGAGTCATATCGAGCATTTCGCCTCCTCCAATGGGAAGTACGAAATACGTACTCGCATGTTCTTTTAAAGGAAGGTTCCTTCAATCCAATCACAAGTACCGTCACAGTCTATGTTCGAGAGCGAACACCTGACGGACAACTGCTTGGTATTTTGGTCCACGATGAACGGGACGCCGAAGCACCTGTGACGTTGATGGCGGAACGCGGTGCGCTGGTTGATTCCGGCAAAGGGCCACGGGTAATCATGTATAACGGCAACAGGCAAACGACTGCGGCGAACCAAAATCTCTCAATTTTGTATTTCGACCGGTATGTCTTTGAAGTGCCAACCAGCAATGAAAGTATCTCGCAGCGGTTTCGAGAACCGCGCGAACGTTCGATGACAGAACTCATCAACCTGGAAGATGCCAAGGGGATCAATCAGCACGATTGGGGCAAGTATAAGGTCGAATTACACAAGCGCATCATGTCGCCATTACTTGGTGTTGGCTTTGCAATGATCGGCCTTGCCTGTCTTTTATATGGCCCCATTACCCGGCGTAGTCAGACGATGCGGATTATAACGGCCGTGGGCATCATGATTTCACTACAAGGTGCTGCGCTTGGTTTCGAGAGCGTCGTTGCTAAAAACCTTGCCCTTGTGCCGCTTTTATACGGACTGGCGATTGTGCCCATATTTGTGGGCATTATCATGTTGATTAAGCATCCCAAAACCTCAAAGTCGAAAAAGAAGAAAACACGGCGCAACAAGTTGAAGGCGGCATGAAAACCTGATGCGTATTTCAAGCACTCTTTCCATGTATATCGGCCGGCATTTCCTCGTCAGCTTTCTGTCGTGTTTCATGGTCTTCCTGTTCATTGTCATGTTGTTCGATAGTATCGAATTACTCCGTCGCGCCGCATCACGACCAGAAATCTCGTTTACAGATGTTATTGAAATGGCGTTCTTTCGCCTACCCCACATGGGCCAGGAAACATTTCCCTTTGCTGTTCTGTTCGGCGGCATGTCTGCTTTTTGGCGACTTGCACGAACCCATGAATTAACAATTACGCGCGCGGCAGGTGTCTCTGCATGGCAGTTTTTACTCCCTGTTTTATCGCTGGCAGCGGCGCTTGGTATTTTTCATGTCACCGTATTTAACCCACTAGCATCGACAATGCTGACCCGGTTTGAGCAATTGGAAGCCATTCATTTGCGCGGTCAGGAGAATTCACTCGCGGTCTCGCAATCCGGCCTTTGGTTGCGGCAGGCAAACTCAGTTGGCCAATCCGTTGTGCATTCTCGCGCCGTACTTCAACAAGGCACAGATGTGGAGCTTACCGGCGTTGTGGTCTTCGTTTATGAAGGCACAGACAGGTTTCTCGAACGTGTTGATGCTGAATATGCCCGTCTTGAGGATGGCTTTTGGTATATGCGCAATGCGCGCGTGCAAAAACCGGAAGAAGGTTCCGCCGCATACGAGGAATACTGGCTTGAGACGGATCTAACGCTCACGAAAATCCAGGATAGCTTTGCACCTCCAGAAACCATGTCATTTTGGGCCCTGTCAGATTTTATCGAGACTCTTGAGGAAGCTGGATTTTCCGCTATCCGCCATCGCCTGCATCTAAATGCCCTTCTTGCGTCTCCATTACTGATGTGCGCGATGGTCTTAATTGCGGCGACATTTACGCTCCGTCAGAGTTCCAGACGTGGTGGGGCAACTTTTGTCATATCAATGGGTGTATTAACCGGGTTTTTGCTCTATTTCTTCTCCGATGTCGTTTATGCATTGGGATTATCAGATAATATTCCCGTCACACTAGCGGCATGGACGCCTTCTGGTGTTGCGACACTACTTGGACTTGGGATGCTCTTGCACCTGGAGGATGGATAAAGTGCCAAAGCTAAGGCCAACGCTCAAAGCAGGGTATTATATTCCTGCACTTGTCTCGCTGATTGGCCTGAGTGCTTCGGTTTGGCTGAGCACGCCTGCATTCGCAGAGGATGCAGATCGGCCTTTGGGTATATTGTTATCAGGCGTTGAGAGAACAACCCCGCCAATACGTTCGTCGTTACCTGCAAACATTCTGACACCAAATCCAACGACAACAAGCACAGCAGTAGCGGCGCCTGCACCAGTTGCGCGCCCCCTTGGGATATTGTTTAACGCAACATCAACATCACAAAAAAATCCAAGCTCGGTATTACCTCAAGGCTGGAATAAGCAGCCAACACGTTCAGCTACAAGCACGTCGCAAACAGCCACATCCACAACGCAAGCTGGGGCAGACCGCCCCCTCGGCACATTGTTTAATGCCCCTGCGCCGCTTCAGCGCCCGGCAGTACCGACGCCGTCATCTGCACGCACTGTCCGTACACCTGCAATACAGCCTGCCAGCAGAGTTCAGAGCGCACCAAACCATGATGCGTCTTATGCTAAACCACTTGGCACGCTTTTCATTGCTCAACCTACTGGCAGCAACACGGAACAGCAGCCACCAGCATCAACAACGCGCACCGTTCAGGCACCTGTTGGAGCGCCTACACCGACAGCACAAACCGAACCTGCCCCTATAGCAGCCGAGTTCAGCGCCGATTCCATGACCTATGATCGCGAACTAGGTATTGTTACGGCTACAGGTAATGTTGAGATCGTGTATGGTGAGCGTGCCTTATTCGCAAATAAGGTCATATATAACCAAAAAACTGATGTGGTTATTGCCGATGGCAGCGTTTCTTTAACGGACCCTTCAGGCAAAGTTTTGCTTGGCGATAAGATGGAAATCACGGGCGACCTTAAAGATGGCGTCGTCTACAATATTGGGCTCGTCCTCGAAGACCATTCGCGCGTAGCAGGCTCTGGTGCACGGCGATCAAACGCGCAAATCACTGAAATCAGTAACGCGGTATATTCACCGTGTGATTTGTGTGAAGAAGATCCGACTGCAGCGCCATTGTGGCAGTTGAAAGCAGTTCGTGTCATACATGACGTTGATAAAAAACTCGTTTCTTATAGGGATGCATGGTTAGAGTTATTTGGTGTCCCTGTCGCCTATACACCCTATCTCAGCCACCCAGACCCGACCGTAAAACGTAAAAGTGGATTGCTTGCACCAAGTTTTTCTAATTCATCTGACTTAGGGTTTCGTCTCAATACGCCATATTTCTGGGCCATTGATGAACATCAAGACGCGACGATCACGCCCATGCTTGCATCAGACGGTGGGCAAGGACTTATCGGCCAATACCGCCGCAATTTCAAAAATGGCTTTGTAAAATCCGACGCCAGTTTCGTTGTTGATGACGATGCAGAAGGCGAACGCGGGTACATCGATTTTGAATCGGCTTACCATATTAATCGAACATGGCGTGCCGGGCTTGATCTCCAAGGCGCATCTGACGATACCTATACACGCAGATACGGTTTTGATACGGAATCAATCCTTGTATCCCGGGGATATCTTGAAGGTTTCCGTGGCCAAAACTATCAGGTTCTCAACACGTATGCCTTCCAAGATTTGCGCCAAGACGAAGACGCAAGTGAATCACCTTTCGCATTACCCATGTATGATTTCAACTACATGGGAAAGCGAGATGACCTTGGTGGCTTCTCTTCACTTGATTTCAATGTCCTCAATCTTATTAGAAACTCCGGGACCGACACACGCAGAATAGCTGTAAGGCCTCGCTGGGAACGCCCATTTAACGGCCACTTTGGCGAACTATACAAAGCATCGGTATCCCTAGCCGCAGACGCTTATCACGCGTCTGGCGTCATCAGGGATGATGGGACAGAATTCACGGGGGTAAGTGGGCGTGTCTTACCAACAGCATCGCTGTCGTGGCGCCTACCGCTCATTAGAACTGGCGAGGAAATCAACCAAACGATTGAACCACTCGCGTCCGTCGCCATTTCACCGAATGGAGGCAACCCTGATAAAATTCCCAATGAAGATAGCCAAGAACCTGAATTCGATGAAACAAACCTTTTCCGCGATAACCGCTTTGATGGTTTTGACCGGGTCGACAGTGGACTTCGATTTAATTATGGCCTCAACTGGGTGATCTTGGGTCGCAATAAGGGCGATGCATCCGTCTTCATTGGGCAGTCATATCGTCCACGCACAAACAATTCATTCAGTCTCGCATCTGGTTTAGAGGATAATTTCTCAGACTTTGTCGGGCGTGTTCAAGTAACGCCTGCAAAATATCTGAATGTATTATATCGCACTCAATTCAGCCCAGATAACTTTAGCCCAAAGCACAACGAGATCACAGCAAAAGTAGGTACACCTGCATTAAATCTTAATTCGACGTATATATTTATTGACCAACAGCAAGACAGTGAATTTGTAGGACGAGAAGAATTATCAGGATCAATTCAATCAAAGTTTAACGCGAATTGGTCAACGTCTATGTCCGCACGGCATGATATGAATGCCAATGATTTACTCTCGCTCGGACTACAATTAGTATATGAAGATGAATGTGTGAAGTTTACAACCCAGTTTGCACGATCCATTTTTGAAGATCGTGACATTCAGCCAACAGATTCAGTTACATTCACACTTGTCCTTAAAACACTTGGTGAGGTGCGAACTGGTGCTTCAAGCTCGCAATAAGATGTATAATTTGACCATGAAATTAGATACATATTTTAGTTTTGGCACATCAGTACAAAGACGTATGTCTGTCGCATTGAGCGTGTGCCTAATGCTGACATGCACGCACATAAATTATGCGCACAGTCAGGAAACGCTAAATATTGCTGCCGTCATTAATGACGAAGTCGTATCTATATACGATTTATCTCAACGTATTAATTTGGTTATTCTGTTCTCAAACCTGCCAAATACGCCAGAGACACATCAACGGATTGCGCCAAGCATCTTACGCCGGCTCGTTATAGAAAAACTTCATCTTCAAGAAGCGAAAAGGATTGGGATTGAAGTGCCTGAAGCCGCAATCCAAAATTCAATTTCTATCATTGAGACCTCAAACAATGTACCCGTTGGCGGCATGAAATCGATGCTCGATTCTCGGGGCATTGATATAGAAACACTTCGCCAGCAAGTCCGCGCAGAGCTGTCATGGATTGACGTTATACGGTCTTTATTTCGACGCTTAGTTACAGTGTCAGTACAAGAAGTGGAAGATGTCTTGAATAAAATTCGTACAAACGCGGGGAAACCAGAGTATTTAGTCTCAGAAATATTCCTCGCTTATGATGAAAAACCCAGAAGCGAAGTTGAACAAGTCGCGCAAAGAATTTATGCGCAAATTGTTGCTGGCGCGGGCTGGTCGCAAATAGCACAAAATTTCTCAGAATCTGCCTCTGCACAAAAGGGCGGTGATCTCGGCTGGATATTCGCCGATGATTTGGGCGCAGTAATAAGTGGTGTTCTACCTCAGCTAAACCTGGGTCAAGCATCGTCCCCCATCACGACAGATGATGGAGTCTACATATTATTGATACGCAACAAACGTATCGCTTCTGACATTACTGCAAGCGATGCCGAAGTTAGAATTGGCATTCACCAACTTCACTTAGCTCTCTCCGATAATGCCAATGCACAAGAAGTTGCTGAAACGATAAATAAGGCAAGAACACTGGCTGCAAGCACAACAACATGCCCAGCATTTGCCAGCATTGCAAAATCTGAAGGGAGCGAAAGCTCCGGATTCCTTGGTGAATTCGATTTAGATAAGCTTAATCCGCAATTCAAAAATATGATCCAGTCGCTTGAAGTTGGTGGCGCAAGCCAGCCCTTTAGGACTGCCGATGGTGTGATCGTTCTCATGGTATGTTCCCGCCAATCTGAAGGCGGTGTTGACCCTGTTGCAGCAGAGCGCGAACGCATCCAAAGAGAGATTCTCAACGAGCGTTTGTCTCGTATGGCATCGCAGCATGAAGATAAGCTCCGGCGTCAGGCTTTCATTGGAATCCGTCTCTAGAGCGATTGGAGACAACAACAATGTCTGCATTGCTTGCAAACGCATTAACAATGGGCGAGCCCTCCGGCATTGGCGCTGAGATAACCTTAAAAACATGGCGTGATCACCGTTCTGACGTTTCCCCATTCTTTATCATTGATAATCCCGATCGACTTCGCCAGATCGCGAATACTTTTGAGATTGATGTTCCAATTGTAGAAATCGACGATCCAAAACGTGCGTCACAAGAATTCCATGACGCTTTACCGGTTATCCCTCTCCAAAATGATGTCCATGCAACACTTGGCGAACCCGATGCAATAAATTCTAAGGCGGTATTAGAATCTATTGAACGTTGTGTTGAGTATACATTAGCAGGGCAAGCAGCCGCCGTTGTCACCAACCCGATCCAGAAAGAAACGTTGTATAAGTCCGGCTTTAATTTTCCTGGGCATACAGAGTTTCTTGCAGAGCTTGTTGAGGGTAACCCCAACCCCGTGATGATGCTGGCCTCACCGATGCTCCGTGTTGTTCCTGTGACGGTTCACATGTCACTGCGCCACGCGTTAGATACATTAACGACCGAATTGATTATTGAGCATGGGAAAATCGTGATTGATGCGCTTCGGAATGATTTTGGTATCGATACACCCCGCCTTACTGTTGCCGGTCTTAACCCGCATGCCGGTGAAGCTGGTGCGCTGGGCGATGAAGATGCCAATGTTGTTTTGCCTGCAATATCTATTTTACAAGCCTACGGCGCCCATGTGTATGGTCCAGTCCCACCTGATGCGTTATTCACAGAACGCGCGCGGATGGGGTATGACGCGGCGCTTTGCATGTACCATGACCAAGCCTTAATCCCGATAAAAGCCCTCGATGTGGACCGCGCCGTCAACACGACACTCGGGTTACCCATCGTCCGTACGTCACCAGATCACGGCACTGCGATTGATATCGCCGCTAAAGGTATCGCTCAACCATCTAGCCTTATTGCCTCAATGAAAATGGCCAGCGAAATTGCTCAACATAGAGCCAACAGATTAGGAAGCATATCTTGAGTGACGCGCCAAAATTACCACCACTTCGCGATATCATTAAAACTTATGGGCTCGGTGCGAAGAAATCACTCGGTCAGCATTTCTTGCTCGACGCCAATTTAACGGATCGAATTGCCCGATCTGCAGGCTCTCTAGAAGGTAAGCGTGTTATCGAAATTGGCCCAGGCCCAGGGGGCCTAACACGGTCTATTTTGGCAAATGAGCCAGAGGCTCTTTATGCTATCGAGCGGGACCGACGATGCATCGAAGCCTTGGGCGAACTGCAATCAGCTTACCCATCAAAGCTTCATATCGTTGATGCCGACGCATTAAAGGTCGAGCTAAGTAGCGTCGCAGATGCGCCATATGTGATCATGTCGAATTTACCGTACAACATTGGCACGGCACTCCTCATCAAATGGCTCGCCAATCTTCAAGATATCGATCGCATGGTATTGATGTTTCAAAAGGAAGTTGCCGAGCGTATTTCAGCCGCCCCTGGTATACCTGGATATGGGCGCTTAGCCATCATTACCCAGTGGCTTTGTGAAGCTCGTTTCCTTTTCAATGTAGATGCCCGTGCGTTCACACCACCACCTAAAGTCATGTCAGCAGTCGTTGAGATCATCCCGCGTGAGAAGCCCCTCGCCGAAGCCGAGTTCGGGAAACTCGAAGCTGTGACACGCGCCGCATTTGGACAACGGCGCAAAATGCTTCGGAGTTCTCTAAAATCTTTGAATATCAATCCAGCGGATGTTGGCATTGACCCAAAAAAACGCGCTGAGCAGCTAACGGTTGAAGAATTCTGTGCCTTGGCGCGATTAATTTAACCTACTGCCCGACGCCCATACCACGAAGCCATTCTGACATTCCTACCCGGCGCATGAGCTTAAGTCTCTCAGCAGATAAAATTGCTTCGGTTTCGCGAACGCTATGCTCAATAGCTTCATTGATAATGATGTAATCGTATTCGGCCCAATGGCTCATCTCAGAGGTCGCTTTGGCCATACGTTTTTTTACCACATCCTCAGGGTCTTGCCCCCGCGTATATAAACGACGCTCCAACTCTTCAACAGATGGCGGCAATATAAAAATACTCACAAGATCGTCACGGGCGTTTTGGCGTAATTGCTGGGTGCCCTGCCAATCGACATCAAACAGAACATCTTTCCCCTGCTCTAATGCTTTAACGACTGGTGGGCGGGGTGTCCCATAGTAGTTATCGAACACTTGAGCATGCTCAAGGAAATCACCATCTGCGACCATGTCCTCAAACTTTGCGTTGTCGATAAAGTAATAGTCTTTGCCCTCAACTTCCCCCGGACGCATCGGCCGTGTTGTCGCAGATACTGACATCGTCAGATCAGGGTGCTTTTCAAGAAGCGCACGTGAAATCGTCGACTTGCCTGCACCCGACGGTGATGACAGCACAAGCATCAGGCCACGCCTTGTGACGTTTATCTTTGGGACTGTTTGATCATTCAATGTTTTGGACCTGTTCCCAAATAATAAATATTAGTCATTTGTTTTCAACAAGTTATAATTACTCCCACATATTAGCTACATATATAGCTACACAAAATTTGGAAGCTATTAATATGATAGCCGCTGACCAGGCTATTTTACTATCATCCTCACCTACACCAACAAAAAATATTAAGAGTTAACCCACATAGCGCGTTGACTGCAATACTTTCGGGGAAAGCTTTACCCAATTAACGTCGAGACCGGCGACAAAGCCTCCATTATTTAAGTATCGCTAATAGTAAAATGTGCGTTGCAGCTAAAATTAATCCATACAATCTAGAACAGACACCGTTCCCGTTCATACCGAACCCAAAGATCTTCCCACTTGTTTCTTTCAGATGCATCAATTCTCTTCGCATCGTGGAACCGTTTAAGTTTATCGGTGGTAAATGTAACCTTGCCATTCCTTGGTGGCTTCAAGTCAATAACCACATTTATTGATTCCGGTGATTTCATCTGCTGTGAAGATCCCTTCCATTATGGTTCCATCGAAGGGATATAGGGCTTTATTCAGGCATTGCTGCCTTAGTTCGTCTAGGTTCATTATATCCTCCGAATCTTCCACTGTGAAAAGTCATGGTTGTCAAATAGATGGTGAATGGCAAAACCCATTTGGCCTTCTGCCATCCGGCGAGGATGGGGTTAGCAACGGAAAGAACGTTCTCGTGGATTCAGACAAGATTTATCCGTCCTATGAGCCACGCACAGCACCGTAGGGGCGAGCATGGCGACTATGTTGATACAAGTGAGGTTATCACGGAACGTTCTTGTAGGCGCGAGGGGCAAAGCCCCTTAGCCTTCTGAGTGCTAGCTTGCTCAAGGTTGTGATGCTTATATGCGACCATTTTGCCAATCGTCTCTGTGTGGCCGTTTTGAGTCCTCTGGGAGTCATTATGGATATCGCGGTGTGCTGGTAGGTTTTGTAGCTAATGATTCTGTATGACACTCTGAGGCTGCCACAGGAGGCATGTGCTTATTGGTGTTAACCAAGTGCCGTTAGGTATTGACCTGTGTATTATGTGTAAAGACACCCATGAGGGTTGACCGGGGGGGGAGGTCTTAAATTTACAGGTTCATCCATTAAGTACTGCACCCGTAAGTAATTAATTAAACTCTATCACGGGCGATATTCCGCTAAGCACTATAATCAAAGAAGTTCAGGGTGGCAGCAGCTTTGTGCTGCATAAACCACCCTATATATCGGCAAACTGAGACGAGTTGGCATTCGTCTGAAAGCACCGTTCCGGTAGTTTAAAGCTGGAAATCATTTTATGTTAGAGAGTTTATCGTACAGATATTGACCGATTTTTTTAGTGCCACTCGGAGTGTTATGAATGCGATCGTAAAAGTCGCCATCATCAAATTCAACTTCGCGGGCTAAGTCTATGCAACGCCCCCCAACTTTACGGCAGACGTCCATTGTCACGTCGTTAAACTGCGAGATTGTCCTATAGCCATGAGTAAAAAGATCGCCATCTTTCGTAAGAGGGACCCAAATCCAATTATCCCGCACCCTATATTCTGCGGTTGGTTGATTAACCAAAATGGGTTTTGCCCCAAAGTCGCGTATGCGTTGAACAAGCCCCTCGAGCCTTTCTCTGTAAGATATAAGGGCTTTCTCAAGATTTGAGTCTTTCTCAACTTTAATGGAGGAGGGTTGCCAACGCACCCACTGAGAGTTGTCGAACGGTGAGCCGCCACCATGAACCAAATCCATATCATGAGCCGTAATAATGCCGCGGACGGTCCGAAAAAGATTATATATGGCACTCTTATTACTAACCCAGTTTCTTATTCGGCGAGAAAAATCTGTCGCCACCATTGAGTCATACTGAGCGGCTCCATGAACTGCGACATCGTTAATCCCTACGTATGCAAGTATGTAGTCCGCACTAAGATTACGAATATTTGGAAACCATTCATCAAAAATTTTTATATGGCCTCGTGTGGACTGACCATCAACTGCCGCATTAACAATCGTAATGTAGTGCCCAGATGTTTTAAAACCTCGTCTAAGTTCAGCTAACCAAGTTTGGTTGTCATCAATATAAATTTGATTGGTCGTACTTCCCCCAATAGCGAGAATATCTATCATAGACGCATCTTCATATGGGCCACGAAGACCATTTTTATCCCGACTAAATTGAGTTCTACCACCGTCTGCATAAAGGCCTGTGGTGTCAAAATTTCGGGAGACGTTTCGGGGTATGTTCAACATGCCGTAGTCGCTGCCCCATATCCAGTTACCAAAAACAAGCTCGGCAATCACGATAAGGAATAAAAATACCGCTACATTGGTCAAAATCACTTTTCGAATCATATTCTAACCATTTCTCGATGTTTAATATTACTGAGTTTAAATGAAGCTGATTTTTCGTTCGTATCAATCCAAGTCGAAGGCGTTTTTGTAATCGAGCTTCAGCGCTGGGTCTTGATCTTCTTTTTTCATGAAGCAGTTGCCGATCACGAGCACTTCGATGTCTGAGCCCATGAAGCAGCGGAACGCGTCTTCGGGGGTGCAGACAATCGGCTCTCCGCGCACGTTGAAGCTCGTGTTCACAACAACAGGGCAGCCGGTGCGCTCTTTAAACGCTTTGATCAGCGCGTGATAGCGTGGGTTTGTCTCGGCGTGCACGGTTTGGATGCGGGCTGAATAATCCACGTGGGTGACGGCTGGAATATCAGAGCGCGGCACGTTTAGTTTTTCGATACCGAACAGCTTTTGCTCGTCCTCGGTCATCGCAAGGCGGCGCTTTTCAACGACGGGGGCCACCATCAGCATGTAAGGACTGTCGGACGCAATTTCGAACCAGTCAGAAATGTCCTCGCGTAAAACCGAAGGGGCGAAGGGGCGGAAGCTTTCGCGGTATTTAACCCGCAGGTTCAGCGTTTTCTGCATCGTCGCAGATCGTGGGTCACCCAAGATCGACCGCCCACCCAACGCGCGCGGACCAAATTCCATGCGCCCTTGGAACCAGCCAACAGCTTTTTCATCGGCCAAGGCATCGGCTGTTTGAGCGACAGCATCGTCTTCGCTGAGCACGTCGAATCTTGCCCCCGAGGCTTTCAAGCGGCTTTCAATATCATCTTGTGCATACTCAGGCCCAAGGTACGAGCCCTTCATCGCATCCATCGTCTTGCCGACGGTACGCGGCTGTTCTTTATATAGATGATACGCGTTCAATGCCGCACCAAGTGCGCCACCAGCATCACCCGCTGCGGGCTGCACCCAGAAATTTTCAAACGCACCGTCGCGCAACACTTTGCCGTTGGCGACACAGTTCAATGCAACGCCGCCCGCCAAACAAAGATTTTTGATGCCATATTCTTTGGCTAAAGCGCGGGTTAGGCGCAGCACAATTTCTTCGGTCGCGGCTTGCACCGACGCGGCCAAATCCATGTGCTTTTGTTCCAGCGGCTCACCTTCTTTGCGTGGCGGCCCGCCGAAAACTGCATCGAACTTGGCGTTAGTCATGGTCAGGCCAGTGCAATAGTTGAAGTACGTCTGATCCAAGCGGAACGAGCCGTCTTCTTTAACATCCATCAGGGTGCCCAGGATTTTATCTTTATAGATCGGCTCACCATACGGAGCTAGGCCCATGACTTTGTATTCGCCAGAATTGACCTTGAATCCGGTGTAATAGGTAAACGCCGAATACAGCAGACCCAATGAATGCGGAAAATGAATTTCCTTATGCATTTTAAGATCGCGACCCTGGCCAATGGCAACCGACGTTGTGGCCCATTCGCCGACGCCGTCCATGGTCAGCACCACGGCTTCTTCAAAGGGTGACGGAAAAAATGCAGATGCGGCGTGGCTTTGATGATGCTCGGAAAACAGCAGTTTATTCTGCCAATCAAAATCCGGATCAAATTCTTTGAAGCGTTTGCGCAGCAGGTCCTTTTGGAACAGCTTTTCTTTGAGCCATACCGGGATCGCCATCTTGAACGAGCGAAAGCCAATTGGGGCAAACGAAAGATATGTTTCCAGCAAGCGCTCAAATTTTAAAAACGGCTTGTCGTAAAACGCCACGTAATCGACATCAGCCAAAGTGATCCCAGCGTCATCTAAGCAAAACTGGATTGCGTTCTCGGGAAACTGTTCGTCGTGCTTTTTGCGGGTGAAGCGTTCTTCTTGGGCTGCATTAATGACAACCCCATCTTCGATCAACGCGGCGGCGCTGTCGTGGTAAAATGCGGAAAGGCCAAGAATGCGCAACGCTTGCCGACTTTCAGATCAGAAGATGGTATAGATAAACGGTGCCACGGCAGAACCTTGGCTGAGCACAACCAACCCGCCAAAGACGGCCATCATAATGAAAATAGGTAACAGCCAGAATTTTTTTCGGGCTCTCAAAAACTGCCAAAGTTCGATTAGAAATGCCATAATGCGCCCTTAAAACTGATTTTTCATGGATTGCGGTTCAGGACCGTGCGGCGCACGCTCGATCCAATACGTCTCGAGTGCGGGGTCAGGCTTTCGGGCTAACGGATCTTTGCCCATTAACCGCATCACCAAGCCCATGGGAACGACCGTAAAATAAAACAGCATACCCATCGTCAACGGGTTCATCACTTTATACAGCAACATACCAAACTTAAACCAAACGATATTAAGCGGACGGAGTGCGATTGGCAGAAAATAACCAGCACCCAAAAATACAGCGGCAACGACCAACGCCCACCAGCGCGGCGTCATCCCGTCCAACAACGGCCATGCCGCAACGAGAGCAGAAACAACAGCAAATACGACACCGAAAGCCTTTTCGGTACCAGCTTGAATGTCATCGTTTCGGGTAAAATTCTCGTGCATTTCGGTTTTTTACTGCTTCCGGGATAGTCGGTTAAATGATTCATAATAAGGACAGAAAAGGCATCTTAACACTAGAACATCTTACCCGCCATGGATATTAGCTTGCCCCCCAGGATTCTCAAAATGGACTTAGGAGCGCCATAAGCAGCCGTCAGATGTCCTTGGGCAGCCAAAATGGTCAATGGACTCTCACGAGTCAATTTGGGACTCTGAGGGCATATGTACTTATCGACATCATAACGGCCAACTGGATGGATCTAAAAAAGTGACAAATGGGCCAGACACCCCACTATCTCAGCCTAGAAGCTTACCTGAATCAATTAAACCGCATGTCGTTTTTTTCAGTCTCTCAGCCACCCTAACTCATGCATTTTTTTAGCGAGAGCGTTACCTGCAACTTGCTGCCCTTTTTGATTAAAATGGATATCTTTAGCAATAAATAAGCTTTCGCTTATTGCGGCACGACGGAGAGCTGGAAGCAGATCAAGGGTCGGCACACCCGACGAACTCAGTTTACTTAAAAAATTTTGTAGCCCTACTGGGTAGGCGATTTCAAGTCCAAAAACATCATAAGTAAGCTGAATAAAATATTGCTGCGCTCTGTGAGAGACCCAAGGAGCAACGGGTATCACGACAAATAAACATTTAATGTCAGTTTGCTCACATTGTTGGTTTAATATAATGATCTCATCCGCTAATGCATTGTAATTTTCCGCTATCGGTGTTCCTTTCGGTTCCGCGAGACTACGGTATAAGCTTGGATCCACTAAAGCTATTGCGACATCCCAAGGGTTGATTGCATCAGACTTTGCAAGTTTGACCATCTCTTTAGGAATACGTGCTTCTGCCATAGCTACTTCAGTTGGCGACATGTTTTTGGTCAGATAAGCTTTTGTATTCTCATAAAAATTTGACCTGGCCCAAGGGAGATATATTTTTGCCAGTCGAAACGTAGCATTTAAAATTAAAGATTTTTTCAACCATGCACGCAGATTTAACTCGCTATTAGTGGTTGGGATCGTGCAGTCGATATTTTTAATTGGTCTCTGAAATCCTTTTACATCGTTGCCGATATAGATACCAAATACAGCTATGTCGGGTTTTCGTTGAGTAGTTGCTGCACAAAAAACACTTTGATATCTATCGACGTCGGTGCCGGCTTCACTAAGATTAAAGGCATTAATTTTTCTAGTTTCCAAGTTTATTTGGGCTTCAGCGTACCGAATATAATTTCCACCTGATTGATCTTGAAATTCAGTAAATGAGTCTCCGAGTGCAAGTAATGTGAGATCATTTGGCTCAGCTGGGGCCTTGAAATAATCTTCCATCCTCTCAGACAAAGAGGGAACAAGCTGCCATCCTAGTCGTTCACTAGCAGGCAGGTACCGATATGCCGTCTCCATAATTATGAAGCCCAGAATACAAGAGACGATAAGTGTTAAAATATTCACCAAAAGATACCGAACCTAGCTGATCGGCTTGATATAAATAAAGAGATTATTTTTTTTGTTGTGCACCCGCATGAAAATAACGGCGCTGATATAAATAAATTCAAAGTATTCATAGGCGTCAATCCAATTTTAGCGCTTGGTCTTGCCCTTCTTTTTTCATGAAGCAATTGCCGATCACGAGCACTTCGATAGGCATCTTAACAGTAGAACATCGTACCCGTCATGAGTTATAGCAAAAAGTGGTGTTTTGGAATCTGAATCAAGCGGCTACCAGATCGATCTCCGTCACCCCAGCGCCGTCTTTAAACTTTACCCCAGTTAGTACATTGGTCAAGCAGTCGAAGCCGCATAATCGTCTCCAGTTTTTTCCACACATTGCCCGAGCTTGAACATCATGTGCAGCATGCCGTCACGCGAACAATGGATAGTATTAGTTTGAACATCACCAGGATTCGCAAAATGGTTTCAGGGGAGTCCCTGGGGGATCGTCTGTTGGGATTGGTGCCTAAATCAGCTAATGTGCCCTGACGAGTCAATTTGGGGCTCTGAGGTCATATGTAACAATTAACCGTCTATGGAACCATGCATGTCCAAGGGGATTGCTTTGAAAGGGTGCAAATAAAGGCATTGAAGCCCGGTTTAATCTCAAGTGACGTCCAGTCCCTGAGACACCGTAATATTAAGCATGCCCTATTCGGCGCCAAGGTCAGTGTATGGCGATGTTTTTATATGCCATCCAAGATGTGGGAGCTAATAACCCAGTTGAGGTAAGTCGGTGATAAGTATTGGTTTGCTTGGGGTTTTGGCATCTTAGAAGTGAGCGGTCTATTTTTTTATGGATATGCCGAACCGTATCGTACTCCACCCCCTACGGGGGTGGGGGTTCGGTACCATTATTGAAGTGTATCAGTCATCCAATTCCTGATCTAAGGCTTCTTTCAATACCCCAAGTTCGATCAAGTCTGGGTCCATTACTCGGCAATGCCCATCAGTCTCTTCAATGATGCCATCCTTAATCAGCTTCATCTTAAAGCGATTCAGCTCACTCCGTTTTGAATCGTTGCTGGAGCAGGCACTGTTCTGGTAGGCAAATGCTCGCCAGTCCGCCAAAGTGATTTGGCTATAATCACCGGTACTACCCAATGCACCTTTCAAGCTTTGGTAGGCAGCACTGACTCCATTAGTAGGGTTAGACGATGATGTCTCTGGAATAAAATCACCCCACTCAACAACGGCTGCAGTAACAGGGTCACCATTATCTTGTTTGAGTCCTTCCAGTTCAATTGGCATTAGGCTGAATGACCGCTTTGGGTAGAGAGCACCTTCCCTATTTTTGGTTCCCTGAATTGTGCCGTTGACTTTCTTATTTTTCAGCAGAAATTCAAAATCAAGCGCAGCATAAAAGGCGCTAGCTCCTCTTGCGCGATTCGAATTGTCTGTGCTGTGCCCGGCATGATGAACTATCAACACCGCACATCCATGCTCCTCACGGATTTTGTCCACTGCCGCCATAAAAGCACCCATGTCCCTGTTGCTATTTTCTTCACCCGTCATGTGTCTAGCGAGGGTATCGACGATAACCAGCTTGATGGATTGATCCATATCTTCTGTCGCCGCTAGCAATTTTGAAGCGCCATCAGCATCAAGGGTAATTGTCGTGTTGCTGATTTGAATATTACCCTTTGCGATATTGATACCGCTATGCTGCATCCAGCCAGCAAACCTTCTTAAAATGCCTTCCTGCCCCTCACCGGTCAGGTAAAGGACGGCTCCCTGCTGAACCTCTCTGTCAAAGAACTTTGTGCCAGAGGCAACAGAACACGCCATGCAGACCGCCATAAAACTCTTCCCCACCGCTGATGCACCTATTGCCGCTCCATCAGTGTCGTGTTCCACGATACCATCAATCAGAAAGTCTGGAGGCGTGATGTTTTTGGTTAACTCTGCTAGGTCAGTGAAGAGGCCGCGCCCACGTTTTGCCTTTTTAATTTTTGGCTTCAGAGCACTCTGAACAGCCTTCAAGCCATATAGCTGGTGGAAGTCGTTCCAGTCAGTGAGCTTTCCATGTTTATCAATGTCAGGCTGCTTAAACCTTGGGTAGGCAACCAGACCTGAAACCAGTTGAGCCGCTTCTTTGGCATTGGTTAATCCCGGATTTCTGTTGGTCCATTTATCGTTATCGGCGCAAACAATGAAACTGACATCAGGGTGTTCTTTTTCAAGCTCCTGGACCACCTTAGGCAGATTGCCGGCATTAAAGGCAACGACGGTGGGGAGATTTGTTGCTTCATGCAAGCTGGCACCGGTTGCATACCCTTCACAGACCAGTATCAAAGGACCAATTTCGCCAATGACATGACATCCCCCTGACACTTTGCCGCAAGGGTGAAAAACCTTGGATCCGTCAGGTTTTATGCCTTGCAGCGAAGAGATGTTACCGCCACGGCGCACCGTTACAACGAGTTTATTATCCTTCGGGTGCTGCTTAATCCCATAGGGCTTTACCCCCTTTTTCTTGAGGTAAGGGTGGTCATCAGGAGTATCTTAATCGCATTCCACAACTCCTTGCATTTTTTAGCGGCCTGGGCCTGCTCTAGTGCACGTGCTTCATTACGTATTTTCTGAGCTGCGGAACTTGCGGATTTTAGTTTCTGATTTTGTGCCGCTGTGATGACTGTATCTTCAAGTGAATGCCATCGGTAAGTTTCACCTTCACTCCAGTCTCCGTAGACAGTGTACGATATGTCTTCGGTAAAGTGATAGGCGTACCAGCCCTTCTGGTCACCAACTGCATTCACCTCAAATCTGTGGATGGTTCCATCCCCAATAAATTGGTCCGGGGATGATTGGATGTTTGCTTCCATGTCTAATAAGAGTGCTTCTGAATCAAGCTCTATTGAACCTTGGCTTGGCTGATTATCTACTTTCGTGGTGGCAGATTCATCGGTTTGTGCTATAGTCTCGTTGTCAATATCGGGAGCCTCAGCATTCACGTTTATTCGTGTGTTGGGGTTTTCCATTTCAAGCCTTCCCAATCCGCTGATCCAGCCAGAGATCCACCTCGGACACTTGCCAAGCTCTAATGCCAGGGGACAGCATGTGCCCTTTAGGGAACATGCCTTCCGAGATCTTCTGATAAATGTGCGCCTTAGATAGGGCGAGGTATTCGGTTAATTGCCGCATACGCATCATGCGGACATTGTTTGTATTGGTATTAGTCTTCATAGCATTTACCTCATTGGTGATGCTATGAACATGCTCGAGAGAACCCATCGAAATTAAATGGGGAAACAGATAAAAATTAATGGGTCAACCAATACCAAATCAAGATTTTGCTAGAATACAATTGGGTTAAAAAGGGTAATCAATTCATCAATTTTTTCGAGGTCTACCAGCTTCTTTTTTCCAATTAGCTACTGTGGCAACCCTCTCGTAAGTAGCGTCCCCCTGATTATCTTCAAAAAACTCAGACGCTTTATGCTTAAGCCATTTCTTGATTGGTTGGTTATTGTCCATTTCCCCGGTCTCTGGATTGTAGGCTCTGATAGCTGAGCTGTAGACCTGTAGAGCAACATCAAGCTCCTTAGGGATTAGCTCGTCGTTAACATCATCAAACCCAGTCCATGTAGATATCTCGTTAAGCTGCTCTCTCAGGCTTTTAACATCTATCTTTATGCTAGCCAGTTCGGATTGTAATTGTTCAATGAGCTCTTCTTGGTTTTGTACGGCGGTCTTATCAACAAACAACTTGCCATCTTTCTTTGCTTGAAAGCCAAACCTGTAAATATCGTGATGGTTCGGGTCACTGTAGTACTCTTCCGCAGCTTCCATTGGCGCACGTTCGTCGAAGATATCTGCATAGTTTCCAAGCGCAGATATGGCGGCAGCAATCATCTTCTCGGAACCGCTAGCATCTCTAGGGGCTGCTTCCTATTCATGCCAGCGGTTACGATAATAGACACCGTATTGATCAATCATTCGCTTCACATCGCCAGTCTTTTTATTATCTTTCTCGACCAGCTCGCCAAGAGTTTTAATGTTTAGTTTTGTCATGATGCTGTGACCTTGTGCAAAGCTATTACGTCCAATAATGCTGATGTGGAACAAGCAAAGTTGCTTCATGATTCCATAAGCGCCCTGCGCTTATCAAACAGATCCCCACGGTTATAAGCCGTGCATTGGCGTTCCTTTGCCTTAATGAGTGGCGGGTTCACGCGGACCTTCCTTAAACCATCACGACATTACTTACCTTATCTCCTTCGTCTAACTGGATGATAAGTCCTGCAAGCTTTTCAAGTGCTGCTCGTTGCTGCTTCATTGACCCACCGCGGTCATAAATAGCAGAAGACCCAGGGAGCTTATGCCCAAGTATCTTTTCGGCAACGTAGAAAGGAACGCTTAAATCTGCCATAAGACAGCGCGACGTACGTCGCAAATCATGTATGGTAAAGTGCTCAAGGTCATGATTGAGTTTACGCAGGGCGTGCCACGTTGTATCGGGAGACACATGATTTCGCTTGCTCTTACGCCTAGCAGGGAAGACGTACTCGCTACCACATGCTCGGACTTGTAATTCTTTGAGCCAGTCAATCACCACAGTTGGCAATGATAACTCTCGAGCCTCACCCGATTTTGTTTTACTTGCAGGTATTAGCCAGTTTTTGTTAATGGCCAGATCAAATTCGTCCCACTCTGCAGCAAACAACTCCATCTTTCTACAAGCCAGAACCAGAAGCAGCTTCACAGCGAGTTCATTATCACGGCCAAATCCCCGCCCCTCATCTCGAATAGCCTTAAATAACTTGGTGATCTCTGCTTCGGTTAGGGCATGGACACGAGCCTTCTCTTTTGCCCCCGCATGTTTGATCTTGATACGGTCAGCAGGATTTCGATCAACTAACCCTAGGACTTCACCATAAGAAAACATCGCCTTGAGATAACGCAGAGCATTGTTAGAAACCGTTGGCCTGCCGCTAACGTTAATTTTAGCTAGTAGGTGAGTGACTTCACCAGTGGTAACTTTTGATGCGTCTTTTTTACCAAGAACGGGAAGTATGTCTCGCTCGAATATACGTTCGGTAACTTCGGGATATTTATGTTTGTACCTAATGGCATTATCTAGCCATAGCTCTGCCAATTAAGATACATTATTGACCTGTTTTGCTTCAGCTTTTTTTTGCTGTTTGACAGCAGCAACATCAACAAGTTGCTGAACTTCAACACGCTTGACGGCGGCAATCTCCCGCGTTTTAGATAACGTCATGTCTGGATAGCGCCCTAACGTCATCTCCCGTGCTTTACCTGCAAACCGGTAGCGCAATACCCAAGAAGCCGTACCATTGCTCGAAAGTGTAAAGGTAAGCCCCTGTCCATCACTCTTCCCTGGTATCGGCTCTCCCTTTTTTATCCAATCTTTAAGATGAAAGTCAGATAGCTCCCCCATAAAGCCCACCTATGTAGCTGGAGTACAAAATCCAGCCAATTAAAATTTAGCTACAAAAAACAACATACCTAGCTACACACATTACAGCAGATGGCATTGGACAAATGCAAATAACATAAGATGATAAATCATTGATTTAGCTTGATATAAATAGATGTGTAATTATAAATCTACTAGATTCTACAAGCCTTTAAAGCTTTATTCAATATTCTGGACCTGTTCGCGGAATTGTTCGATGGTTGCTTTCATATCAAGACCGATGCGTGTCAGTGCTGTTTCATGCGCCTTCGAGCAAATCGTGTTGGCTTCGCGATTAAGCTCCTGACACAAGAAATCAAGACGCCTGCCAACGGCACCGCCTGTCGACATCAACTCTCTGACAGAAATAATATGCGCCCGTAACCGATCAAGTTCTTCTCTGATATCAGCCTTCGTCATCAGGATGGCAATTTCTTGCTCAAGCCGAACGGCATCGACTTGGGATGCGTCTTCTATGACTTGCTCGATCTGATCTTTAAGGCGTGCTCGAATTGTCGCCGGTTGCGACTCTGCAGAATCAGTGGCCTGACCTAAAAGATCGTCCAACTTATCTATAAACTCAGTGAGCACGACACTCAGTTGGGCACCTTCTTCTGCGCGATTAGCCACAAGTGCCTTTGCTGCAATGTCCAATGAATTAAGTAATTTCTTATCGAGATCAACGCGTGTTGCTTCATCCATGTCATCGTCATCTGCCTCGATAACACCCCGTAGTGCCATTATACCATCAATCGATAATGAGGCAGCATCAGGGGTTTCAGCCTGTATAGACTTTGCAACGTCGAGCATTGCCTTCAGATGACCTTCGTTGATTTTGTACCCTGCATCCGCACCAGAACGCTTGAGCGTCAGCCCAACGGTGATATTCCCACGGCTGAAAAGCTTAGACAGGCGGGCACGTCCCACGGGTTCAAGTGCATCGAAACCCGACGGCGCACGAAGCCGAATATCCAGCCCTTTGGCATTGACGCTTTTGAGTTCCCACGACCATGTCCAGTCAGCGAAGTCAGCCGAGTCTCGTGCAAAACCGGTCATTGAATTAAGTGTCAACGGATCCCTCCTAAATGAATTCCACGACTTTACCCGCCCCCATGTTGAGCGACAAGAGAAACGCCCACAGATCGTCGCTATTGATCGCCTTCAGTGCGTACCTCCGCTATAACACTGTCATGACCCAGCGTACGTTCAAATCGATCCTTATCACAGGCGCCAGCAGTGGCATTGGCCATGCTGTTGCCCTGGAATTCGCAAAACAAGACGTGCATTTGACGATTACGGGGCGGCATACTGACCGTCTTCATGCGCTTGAAGCACAGCTTGTCGCGAAAGGCGCAAGTGTAACCGCACAGATTCTAGATGTGGTTGACCGATCGGCCATGACCGAAATGGCCCGTGATGCCGAGGCAAATAATCCATTCGACCTTGTGATTGCAAATGCCGGTATTGCCAGTAGCCCTAATGACGACACCCCTGCCGAAGAACTGATATGCGATATCTTTTCCATCAATCTGGCTGGCGTCCTCAATACTGTTCTACCAGCAGCGACATTGATGCGCGCCCGAGGTGCCGGTCACATTGCGATTGTAAGTTCTATTGCGGGCCTCAGGGGTTTACCCACAGCACCTGCTTATTCAGCAAGTAAGGTCGCCGTAAAAGCGTGGGGTGAGGCCATGAGACCACAATTGGCGGCAGACGGCGTTGGCATGACGATCATCATTCCAGGTTTTGTTGAAAGCCGCATTACAGATGCCAACACGTTTCCCATGCCCTTCATCATGCCAGCAGAGAAAGCAGCCAAAATCATCGTGAGCGGGCTTCAACGTCGCAAGCGGACGATTGCCTTTCCCTGGCAAATGGTCTGGCTTATGCGGTGCCTGACATCCCTGCCCGGTCCAATCTTTGATGCTGTTTTAAGTCGTGGACCAAAGAAGGCTTAGGTAAGCGCTAATTCTTCTTGTTGAATTTACGCCATGCCCGGACGTTGCGGTTATGCTCTTTCAACGTCTTTGCGAATGCATGCCCTCCAGTCCCATCTGCGACAAAATATATCGCATCGGTTTGCTCTGGATTTAGAACGGATTCAATCGCCTTTCGACCTGGATTCGCAATTGGCGTCGGTGGCAACCTATTGATTTCATAGGTATTATAAGCGGTGACACCATCCAAATCTTTACGGGTCAGGGCGCGACCAAGCGGTCCCGTACCATTCGTGATTCCGTAAACAACCGTTGGGTCAGACTGTAGCCGCATCTTTTTGTTCAAGCGGTTAATAAAGACACCAGCAACTTTCCCGCGTTCAGCCGCAACGCCCGTTTCTTTCTCGACAATCGACGCCAAGATCACAGCCTCATAAGGTGTCGCAAGCGGCAACGACGGCGCGCGACTTACCCATAACTCATCGACGGTGCGTTGCATCGCATCAGACATCCTCTTGATGATCGACAGGCGCGTTTCACCACGGTGGAAATGGTAGGTTTCTGGCAAGAGCGACCCTTCAACAGGGATCGTCACAATATCGCCTTGCAGACCCGGTTGAGCGCGAAGGAAATCGACGATCTCAAGTGTTGTGAGGCCTTCTGCTATCGTTGTCTTGTAGACAACTTGTTCAGCCGTTTTCAGAACTTCAGCAACACGTGCAGGATTGGCCTTAGATGGGATTCTATACTCGCCGGCACGGAGTGGCTGTTTCGTTCCAAAAAGCTGACCCCCAAATCGAAACACATTTGCGCTCTCAACAATGCCTTCTTGTTTGAGATGCTCGGCGATTGCGGCAACACCCATGCCCTTTTCAATCAGGACGATTGTGTCTTTGCTAGGACCAGAATCGGCATGATAGGCGTTCTTTAACCACAAGAATCCACTACCAATAGCCAACAGGCTAATGACCATACCGATTGCAATGGATATGAAGAAAGCCCGGCGCATTGCCCTGCTCGCTCTTTACTCGACCTCGCGGAAAACCAACGACGCATTCGTGCCGCCAAATCCAAACGAGTTCGAAAGAGCTGCCCTGATTGGACGTTCACGTGGCTGATGTGGCACCAAATCAATTGCCGTCTCAACGGATGGATTGTCGAGGTTCAGTGTTGGTGGCGCAACATTGTCACGAATAGCCAGAACTGAATAAATCGCTTCGACAGCGCCCGCCGCACCTAACAGATGACCGATGGCAGATTTCGTCGAGGACATGGACATCCCTTTGGTGTGTCCATCAAAGACACGCTCAACAGCACGAAGTTCAATTTCATCACCAAGCGGTGTCGACGTACCATGCGCGTTGACATAATCAATATCGCTTGGGTCCATACCGGCACGCTTTAGAGCTGCTTTCATGCAACGATAAGCGCCATCACCCGATGCTGCAGGTGCCGTGATATGATGCGCATCGCCAGACATACCGTAGCCGATGACTTCTGCATAAATCTTCGCACCACGCGCCTTCGCGTGTTCGTATTCTTCCAAGACAACAACACCAGCGCCTTCACCCATAACGAATCCATCACGATCGACATCGTAAGGACGTGAAGCCTTTTCAGGTGTGTCATTAAATCCGGTTGAAAGGGCACGTGCTGCACAGAAACCTGCCATGCCGACACGACAAGCCGCAGCTTCAGCGCCGCCTGCGATCATAATATCTGCATCATCCCACATAATAATTCGAGCGGCATCACCGATTGCATGTGCGCCTGTCGAGCAGGCCGTAACAACCGCATGGTTTGGGCCTTTGTAATTGTGTCTGATTGAAACATGACCAGAGACCAGATTGATCAAACTGGCTGGAATAAAGAATGGGCTGAGTTTTCGCGGCGTGCGTTCCGCATCAACTATAATGGTACCACGAGCAATCTCAGGAAGGCCGCCAATACCAGAACCAATGAGAACACCAGTACGCCAGGTATCTTCGTCAGTCTTTGGCACCCAGCCAGAATCTGCAATGGCTTGTTCAGCAGCACACAGTCCATAGATGATAAAATCATCCATACGACGACGATCCTTTGCAGGAACCCAATCGTCCGCATTGAACGTATTGTTACTGCCGTCACCAACAGGGATCATCCCCGCGATTTTTGCCGGAATATCAGAGACATCGAATTTGTGGATTGCTGTAATACCAGAACGTGCCGCCAGTAGTGCCTGCCAATTTGCCTCGGCACCCACACCCAGCGACGTAACCGCTCCTAAACCCGTGATGACCACACGTCTCATCGTTCAACGTCCGCCATTGTTATGATCGCGGTCACGTCCTTAGGTGAGGCGCGTGACCGCGGATCGGATCAATTTTTCTGCGACTCGATAAAGTCTACAGCGTTTTTAACCGTCAAGATGCTCTCAGCAGCGTCATCCGGTATCTCAATACCGAACTCTTCTTCAAAAGCCATGACCAATTCAACTGTATCCAGGCTATCAGCACCCAGATCATCGATGAAGCTTGCGCTTTCAACGACTTTGTCCTCGTCAATCCCGAGATGCTCTATCACGATCTTTTTAACGCGATCTGCCACATCACTCATTGTATATTTCCCCGATCTCTACAGGTTTAAACGTGAGAGCTAAGCTCCCTGCCCTCGTGGGCGTTCTAAAACAGCGGTTTCCCACAAATCTTTACCCCAAAAGTTCGGGGTTCGTAACATACTCTTTTGAGCTTTACCAGAACGATAGCACCTAAAATTTAACCACCGCCGTTATTTTTATATCATCGCCATCCCACCGTTCACATGCAAGGTCTGCCCTGTAACATATGAAGCCTGGTCACTCGCCAGATAAACGCATGCTGCAGCAATATCATCAACATTGCCAAGCCGGCCCGCCGGAATACCCGTCAACAAGTTGGCTTTAATGTCATCAGATAGCACATCCGTCATCGGCGTTTCGATAAAACCTGGTGCGACGCAGTTAACTGTAATGCCGCGCGATGCTACCTCTTGGGCCAAAGATTTCGACATCCCAATCATGCCCGCCTTTGACGCTGCATAGTTTGTTTGCCCTGCATTTCCGGTCGTACCGACCACTGACGTAATACCAATAACACGTCCGGCACGTGCCTTCATCATGCCGCGCAAGCATGCTCGTGAAAGCCTGAATGCGGCTGTCAGATTTACATCCAGCACTATTTGCCAATCGTCATCTTTCATGCGCATTGCAAGTTGATCGCGTGTCAGCCCCGCATTATTGATCAAAATATCAATACCGCCCATCGCTTCATCAGCGTCTTTGATAAGCTGGTTGGCATCTTCCGCAGTGCTCAAGTTCGCTGGCGTCACATGCGTGCGATCACCCATTTCGGCCGCGACAGCTTTCAAGGCGTCTTCACGCGTTCCAGACAAGGCAACGATTGCCCCCTGTGCATGTATCGCCTTGGCAATAGCACCACCAATACCACCTGATGCACCCGTCACGAGTGCACGCTTTCCTGTAAGATCAAACATCATGTTTCCCCTGCGAAATCTTTTTTTAAAGTGTAGCCAGAAATTCTTCTACGCCAGCCGGTGTGCTGACGTTTGACGCTGATAATTTCTTATCGATTCGTCGTGCCAATCCAGACAATACTTTGCCAGAACCAACTTCAACCAGTTTTTCGACACCCTTAGCACGCATTGTCATACAACATTCGCGCCAGCGGACCATGCCGGTCACCTGTTCAACGAGCAAACGGCGAATCTCAGCCGGATCCTCAACAGGCGCAGCTGTAACATTTGCAATCAACGGCACAATGGGCGGCAATAGTTCAACGGCTGCCAGTGCTACTGCCATCACATCAGCTGCCGGTGCCATCATTGGACAATGGAATGGTGCGCTTACCTGTAAAAGCATGGCGCGCTTGGCGCCTTTTTCCTTGGCAACATCAACGGCCCGCTCCACGGCTTCCCGCTTGCCACTCACGACAACCTGCCCCGGCGCATTATCATTGGCTGTCGCCAACACATCGCCTTGAGCTGCCTCGTCGACAACTTCTTTAGCTACGTCCAGGTCCAAACCGAGCAGGGCCGCCATCGCGCCCTCGCCAACCGGTACAGCCTGCTGCATTGCCTGACCGCGCGTCTTTAACAACCTTGCCGTATCACTTAAAGAGAATGTCCCAGCGGCAGCTAATGCCGAATATTCGCCGAGAGAATGCCCAGCAACAAATGAAGCAACCTTCGAGAGATCAATCCCGCCTTCGACCTTCAATACAGCCATCGCAGCCATACTAACCGACATAAGGGCTGGTTGTGCGTTTTCAGTCAGCGTGAGCTCATCTTCAGGCCCCTCAAACATGAGCTTCGTCAAATTCTGTTTTAATGCTTCATCGACTTCCTGAAAGACTTCCCGGGCTGCAGGAAATGCATCAGCAAGGTCTTTACCCATACCAACAGCTTGTGAGCCTTGGCCCGGAAAAACGAAAGCACGCGACATTCGATAGTCTCCTAATAATAATCGTTATATTCACCAGTTATTCTATGGGCAAAGTGGCCGCAGGCCTTTTGTGTGTCAAGGTTCTGAGCACACACCAAGCCTTGCCTTCGTAACAATTTATTACATTCCTGACATACCTCCGTTACGTGGGGCCTCTAAGTTTGTCATCTCAAATGTAACTCTCAATTGATGAGGCGGCGATGACCATGACACTGCGCGACGAACAAATATCTGAGAATGTCATGAATCTGGTCGGCTCTGGCTTGCTTGCCACAACCCAAGCAAGTAGCGCGCGTGCATGGCCACCCGTCATGATCAGAGATTTCATACGCGCTCATGACACACAAACCCTCGACGTTGATGCATCTGCGACGACCGGATACGTCGCTGATTGCCTATCATCAAGTCCCAGCGCCAGCATTGCCATTTACGATGATGAAGATACCTTCTTGGGCATTGCTGTCGACGAAGATGCTATGGCGCTGATTAAGCGTGACGGTGTGCGTGCCCTCGACTACCCCATTATTGAAGCGGTCCAACGTAATCGGCCCGTATGCAGCATCACGGATAGCCCTTTTGTGGTCTTAAACATCATGCGTAATGAAGGTTGGGACCGCGTCGGCGTTTCCAAACACGGCAAAATGATCGGCGTTGTACATCGCCGTCATCTCGTAAGCTTTTTAGACAATTAAGCTCTACATAAGCGCAGAAAGTCCTGCATCCACGAACAGTGTGTGACCTGTAACGTAACTCGATGCATCCGATGCTAAAAATACAGCAGCACCAGCAATTTCATTTGGTTGCCCCCAGCGCTGCATCGGGATTCTGCGCTCGACATAATCATTCACAACGTCATCATTTACCCATTCTTGATTTGCTTCTGTTGCAAAGAAACCAGGTGCAATCGCATTCACACGAAATCCCATCGTCGCAAATTCCATCGCATGGGAGCGGGTTAAGGCATCAATACCTGCCTTTGCAGCTGTATATCCAGGGTCACCAGGGCGCGCCATTGGGCCTGCGACAGATGAAATATTGATAACGGCACCCTTATGGGCTTTCTCCATCGAAGAATAAACCAAACGAGTCATGCGGTAGGCTGATGTAATACCAAAATCCAATAACCGCGCGAAGTCCTCAGGCGGTAAATCTGGCGTGCCGACATTATTAACATTAATAAGTATATCAAAATCTCGCGAATACCCGCCTAACCATTCGTTTACAGCTACGTCATCTGTCATATCTACGGCAACGCCAACAGCTTCAAAACCCTCAGCCCTAAGCGCTTCTGCCGCACTTTCAACAGTGTCAGCCACACGACCTGTAATAACCACCGAAGCCTCTGCCTGCGCCAATCCTCGGGCAATTTCGAGCCCCAGACCTTGCACACCACCGGTAATCAAGGCATGCCTTCCGGACAAATCAAATGCAGATAAATCAGGTTTGTTTTCCATCTCTTTTACGTAGCTTTCTTTTATAAGGAGCCCAATGTTTAAATCATCCCATACAACACACGTTGAAAACCTTGCAGACAACCGGAAATTCTGTATATTTCGCCTCTCGTTACTCCTTGCCGGGATGGTCCTGGCTATGCTTGGCCGATAGGCTGGGTTGAGAAAAGCCGAAGGGAGCATTATATGCCCTGTTACGAATGCGTGTTTATAGCACGCCAAGACATCTCTGCTGCCCAAACTGAGGGTCTTACAGAGACTTTTTCGCAAGTCATTACTGAAAACGGCGGCTCGATTGCTAATGTCGAGAGCTGGGGTTTGCGGTCTCTAACTTACCGGATCAAAAAGAACCGGAAAGGTCACTACGTTCTTATGAACATTGAAGCGCCTGCGCCAGCTGTTCATGAGATGGAGCGCCAGATGCGCATCAACGAAGATGTGCTTCGTTTCATGACATTGCGCCTTGATGCCTTCGAAGAAGGTCCATCAGCAATGGTACGGAACAAAGATCGTGATGATCGTCCACGCCGCAGTGATCGCAATGATCGTGGTCCCCGTCCAGATCGTGACGGTGATCAAGCAGCTGCAACTGCCGCTATACCTGCACCTGCTGCTACACCCGCACCTGCTAGCGAAGGAGAATAATTATGAAACGTGGTTTCATTCGCCGTCGTAAAACGTGCCCGTTCTCTGGTGCTAACTCACCAAAGATCGACCATAAGGATATAAGATTGCTCGGACGGTATGTTTCCGAACGTGGCAAAATTGTTCCTAGCCGCATCACAGCGGTGTCCGCGAAAAAGCAACGGGAACTGGCTCGCGCTATCAAACGCGCTCGCTTCCTTGCGCTGCTTCCGTACGTCGTTAAGTGAGGTACGGCGCGCATTGCGTGCCGTCTAGGTTAGTATAGTCATGCCCTTAAACACCATTATGGCGATTACCGCTGGTATCTGCAGCGCGGTGGCAGTTTTTTCCATCGTGTTCGGATCAGTGCTGGCGTTTCCGCTGTTTTATCTCGCGCCCCTGCCACTTTATCTGGCAGGGCTTGGGATAGGCAGTAAAGGCGTCATATTCGCTGGACTCACCGCTATATTTACAGCAGGATTGGTGGGCAATACTTATACTTCACTTCCCTATGCTTTCGCTTACGCCGTCCCGGCGATTATGATGTGCCAAATGGCACTTCGTACTGAACCGGATGCGGCTGGAAAGCCCGTTTGGTATCCAGCAGGACATCTTATTGGAACTCTGACAGTTGTCGGTGGTTGCTCTTTGGTGTTCTTTGGAATGTTGACGATCATGGATGAAGGATCGGCATCATTACAAGATACCGTGGCGGGCTTAATCAGTAGTGCACTTGATAGCGCAGGATCTCAAATTCCTTCGGATTCACGTGATACTCTGACCACGAGTTTGGCACCCTTCTTTCCCGGCATGGCCGTGGCAAGTTGGATTGTCATGCATCTTATTAATGCAGCACTTGGACAAAGCGCGTTGGTTAAATCTGACCGCAACCTACGTCCTCGTATCACTTATGTGAATATATCGCTGCCTGATTGGTGCTCATGGGTTTTAGTAGGCGTTGGCGTTTTCGCCTTGGCGGGTCCAGGAGACTGGGGCTACCTCGGGCGTAACTTAGTGATTGTTGCAATAGTGCCGTTCTTCTTATTAGGTCTTGCTGTGGTACATACATATGTCCGCAGATCGTCCTTCGGCACCCTTATGATCATCTCGTTTTATATACTTCTTCTAGTGCTATGGTGGGCTGCATTTGCAGTTGCTTGCGCTGGTGTTGTTGAACAATGGATTGGCTTGCGCAAAAGAATGCGGCTAATCAATGACCAGGAGAAAGAGTGATGGACGTCATTCTATTAGAGCGTATTGAGAAACTTGGACAAATGGGAGACGTCGTCTCCGTAAAGACAGGTTTTGCGCGTAACTTTCTACTTCCAACCGGTAAAGCCCTGCGTGCTACCGATGGCAATAAGGCTCAATTCGAGACGCAGCGTGCGCAGCTCGAAGCCGAAAACCTGAAGCGCAAAGGCGAAGCCGAAGCGGTTGCAGCGAAAATGGAGGACATTAAAGTCGTTCTTATTCGTCAAGCCGGTGATGCTGGCCAGCTTTATGGTTCTGTTTCTGGCCGTGATATCGCTGATGCAGTCACTGCAAGTGGCGTAACTATTCGTCGTGGTCAGGTGATCTTGAACAAGCCAATCAAGACGATTGGTATTCACGAGATCCATGTTGAGTTACATGCTGAAGTATTTGTCATCGTTAACGTGAACATCGCGCGTTCTCAGGACGAAGCTGATACTCAAGAGAAAACCGGCGGTGCCGTTCTTTCATTGGCTCAGCAGGAGCAAGCAGAATTGCAGGCAGAGGCGATTGCCGCTGCTGAAGCTGCGACTGCTATTGCTGAACAAGCAGAAGCCGTCTTCGAAGACGGTGCTGCTGAAGATGCGGTTGCTGACGCCGAAGCAGAAATCGTTGCCGTTGCCGATGCTGAAGCAGAAGCCATTGCAACTGCGGAGTCACATGCTGCATCGATTGCAGCTGCTGAAGCTGCGAAAGCTGCTGCTGCCGAAGAAGAAGCTAAAGAATAGCCAACTTCTAAAGTTTTCCGGCAATAAAAGATTAAGGGTGTGCATTTCGGTGCGCACCCTTTTCTTTTGGCATTTACATGGGTGAAAAACGATCGGGAACTAGAGTCAACAGGGCTTATTTAAAAGTTGTCCACGTTATCCCCATATTCCACATGAGCTAGAAATTACGATCCAGCGTATTATCCGATCCATGGTAACAAACACAGCAATAGATGATCTGGACTTTAATTCCGACGAAGATGCGTACGGCGAAGTTTCGCCAACGTTTCGGCAATTACCCCGCAACATCGAGGCCGAGCGAGGCCTCCTAGGTGCGATATTTGTTGATAACCGTGCATTGGAAAACGTCGCCGAATTCCTTTTCGCCGAACACTTCGCCCTGACAGCTCACGCGCGTATTTATGAAGCGATGATGAAGCTCATTGATCGCGGACAGATTGCTGACCCAACAACGTTACGCCCCTATTTCGAAGCTGATAATTCCCTGGAAGATATCGGCGGCGCCCAGTACTTGGCGCAATTGGCCGCCAGTGCGATCAACGTCATCAACGCCCGCGAATACGGCCGTATCATTTATGATATGCATCTTCGCCGTGAATTGATCACCTTGGGTGAACAGGTCGTTAACGACGCGTACGACAACGATATTGATCTCGAAGCAACATCCCAGATCGAAGGTGCTGAACAAGCGCTCTATGATCTTGCGACCAACGGTGATTTTGAAGGCGGGTTCCAGCCTTTCAAAACCTCTGTCATGGAAGCGATCAAAGTTGCCGATGCGGCGCACGCACGCCAAGGTGGCCTGTCCGGTGTTGGTACAGATATGACAGAGCTTGATAAGCTCTTGGGAGGCCTACACCGCTCGGACCTTTTGATCCTGGCTGGACGACCTGCAATGGGTAAGACCGCCCTCGCCACCAACATTGCCTATAACGCTGCGAAGAACTTTGCCGATACCAAAGGCAACGAAGGCGCGGTTGTCGGTTTCTTCTCGCTGGAGATGTCCGCAGAACAGCTTGCTTCACGTATTTTGTCTGAACAATCAAACGTGCCATCAGATCGCATGCGTAAAGGCGAATTGAGCAACGAAGAATTCTCGCGCTTGGCTCAGGCATCCAATGCGTTGCATGAAGTCCCAATCTTTATTGACGACACGCCCGCGTTGACGGTGAGTGCGCTTAGAACCCGCGCACGCCGCCTCAAGCGACAAAGCAACCTCGGCATGATCGTCGTCGACTATCTACAGCTTATTTCCGGTAGTGCGAAATCAAGATCAGACGGACGTGTACAGGAAGTTTCGGAGATCACGCGTGGTCTCAAGACTTTGGCGAAGGAACTCGAGGTGCCGGTGTTGGCGCTTTCACAGCTTTCACGTCAGGTTGAAAACCGCGAAGACAAACGTCCACAATTGGCTGACTTGCGCGAATCGGGATCGATCGAGCAGGACGCAGACGTGGTTATGTTCATCTATCGTGACGAATATTACCTGGAAAAAGCAGAGCCTATGCAAAGGCCTGACGAAAGCCCTGACAAGTTCGCACTGCGTCAATCTGGATGGGAAGAACGCATTGAATACGCGCGAGGCAAGGCCGAAGTGATTGTTGCCAAGCAACGTCATGGTCCTGTCGGATCCGTGAAACTTGCCTTCGTTGGCCAGTTCACGCGCTTTGGAAACCTTGACCCACATCACGACGAGTATTGATAGTGTAGCACATGACGATCTCGAATGATCTTTATGCGACACGCCTGACCATCGACTTAGACGTCGTCAGGGATAACTATCGCCTTTTGCAAGATACGCTCGGCAAGACCAAAGCCGGTGCCGCTGTCAAAGCCGATGGGTATGGCCTTGGTTCCAGGTACGTTGTCCGTGCCCTTTGGGCCGCTGGCTGTCGTGACTTTTTTGTTGCCCATCCGCATGAAGGTGTCGTCGTTCGTGATGAACTGCCAGATGCCATTATCCATGTGCTGAACGGCCCTTTGCCAAATGCCGTGGATGATTATCTGGATGCAGGCCTGAGGCCCGTCCTGAATTCCTTGGGCGATATCGCCTTGTGGCAAGCCGCGGCCAAAGCGCGCAACCAAAGCCTCAAGGCTGATGTTCACCTGGATACCGGAATGTGTCGGCTTGGTTTAGACTTAACCGAAACGACACGCTTGCTCGATGATCCTGATACGTTGTTGGATGGAATCGATGTTGGTTTGGTGATGAGCCATCTTGCGTCTGCGGACGATATCGACAGCGATCAAAGCGCCAATCAACGCACACTTTTCAAAAGTACTTTCGATCGTCTTGGGCGCGGAACAGGATCGTTTGCGAATTCATCAGGTATTTTCTTAGGTGCAGATTATCATTTTGAACTCGCACGACCGGGCATCGCACTTTATGGCGGCAACCCCACACCCTACACAGAGAATCCCATGCGCAATCCCGTCACGATGGATGCGCGTATCCTTCAAGTCCGTGATGTCGCGCCCCCTGAAAAGGTCGGCTACGGCGCCAGCCATATCGTTGAGCGACCCAGCCGGATCGCGACGGTTCCAATCGGATATGCTGATGGTTTCCTGCGCGCCGGATCAAGCGTTGGCATGGCCCATATTGAAGGCCACCCAGCCCCCATTGCAGGGCGCGTATCTATGGATTTAATCACGCTGGATGTGACCGATGTTCCCGCGTATTTGGCAAAACCAGGTGCGATTGCGGAGTTCATGGGCAAGCATCGAACACCCGATGATCTCGCGCGGGATTGGCAGACCATTCCCTATGAAGTATTAACCGGTCTCGGGCAACGTTATGCCCGCACGTATAAAGGGACTGGTGCATGATCAATCCGTTACGCCCAATAGGAAGTGCTTTCCTCTCATTCCTGGAAACCACAGGTCGTCTGGTAATGTTTACTGTCGATGGCCTGTCACATTGTGTGCGTCCGCCGTTCTATGGCCGTCAGCTGTTACGCCAGATCATCGAGATTGGCTTCCTGACGTTACCCGTCGTTGGATTGACGGCAATTTTCGCAGGCATGGTTCTCGCCTTACAAAGTTATACCGGCTTTGCCCGATTTTCCGCTGAAGGTGCTATTGCCAGCGTTGTGGCACTGTCGATCACCCGAGAATTGGGACCTGTGCTGGCGGGCTTGATGATTGCGGGACGAATTGGCGCTGCGATGGCCGCCGAGATCGGCACCATGCGTGTCACAGAACAAGTTGATGCCTTAACGACACTATCCACCAACCCGATGAAGTATCTCGTCGCACCACGCCTGATCGCAGGCACATTGATGCTCCCGTTCGTCGTCTTTATCGCTGACGTCATTGGCATATTTGGTGGCTATCTGGTTGCGGTCTATAAATTGGGCTTCAACCCATCAAACTATTTACAGAACACATGGGAGATCCTGACAACACTCGACATTGTCTCCGGTCTCGTAAAGGCGTCTGCCTTTGGCTTCATCACGACGCTTATGGGGTGCTATCACGGTTATCATTCCGGCGGTGGTGCGCAAGGCGTCGGCAAGGCAACGACCAATGCGGTGGTATCCGCTTCGATCCTGATCCTCTGTGTAAACTATATCCTCACCCTCTTTTTCTTTACCAAAGATGTCGCAGGATAACGCCGCCAAAATCAACCTTTCCGGCGTCCGCAAAACATTTGCAGGCGGCAAGAAGGTCGTTCTGGACCATGTCGATCTTGAAATCGGCAAGGGCGAAAGCGTTGTCATCATTGGCGGCTCAGGCACCGGCAAATCCGTCACCATTAAGTGCATGCTGGGTTTGCTAAAGCCTGACAGCGGATCGATCACTATTGACGGTAAAGACGTTAACAACATGTCCGCGAGTGAGCGTGAAGATATCAACCAGCAGGTTGGCATGTTATTTCAAGCTGCCGCCCTCTTTGACTCATTGCCCATATGGGAAAACGTCGCGTTTGGCTTAATTGCCCGCAATCAATGCTCGCGTCACGATGCCCGCGATATCGCTGTTGAGAAACTCAAGCTTGTTGGATTGTCGCCGGACGTTCTTGATCTCTCACCGTCTGAGCTATCTAGCGGCATGCAGAAACGCGTAGGCCTGGCACGCGCGATTGCCAGCAATCCTGAGATCATATTCTTTGATGAGCCGACCACCGGACTTGATCCCATTATGGCCGACGTCATCAATAACTTAATCGTTCACGTCAATCAAACGATTGGCGCCACGGCTGTCACTATTACCCACGATATGAAATCAGCCCGAAAGATCGGTGACCGGATTGCCATGTTGTATGATGGTCGGATTATCTGGGCAGGGCCAACCGACGCCATTGATCATTCGGACAACGAATATGTGGATCAGTTTATACACGGTCGCACCGAAGGCCCGATCAAAATGGTCGCCCGCCGTTAAGCGTTTTTAAGCTTAAACCAAGCCGTCCAGCTCATTTAACTGATACATTTCGAACACTGGGATCAATGCATCTACGCGCCGTGTATTCGCACAAACAGTACGAATTTTCGGCACACGCGCCAAGAGCCACGGCGTATCGAAATGCCAGCACACCGATGCCGCCAGATAGATATCCAGCAATGTAAATTGCGCCCCCATAAACCAGGGCCCATCGCCAAGTTCCGCTTCGATAACATCAAAGGCTTTTTCCCACCGCTTGGCTGCAGCTTCCTGGACACCAGGAATGCCATTTGGATCAGAGGTGTAACGATCCGTATATGTATGGCGGAGGTCCACCTCGTGTAAATTGCACATCATATGCATCAGCCAACGATAGACGTAAGCGCTTTCTAAGCTGGCTTCTGGTGGCAGCAGGCCTGTATCCGGATGGCGTTCAGCAAGCGTCAACGATATCGCTACCGATTCGCATAGCACCGTCCCGTCCGGCATGATGATCGCCGGAATTTGGTTCATTGGAGAGACCTTTTGGAATTCTGGATCAGCATTACGCTTCTGATCTTGATTCACGCGCTGACGTTGAAAGTCGACTTGGACCAAGCTGAGCACGGCGTCTGGAGCGAATGCAACAGTCCTTGGCGACCAAAAGAGTTTATAAATGCGTCATTTCCTTACATATAATCTGCATCAACATTAAACAATCAACTCACAATAATCGAGCTTACTTGCGAGCCCGCGCAGATTGGCTTAATCCTCTAATCCCTCAGCCGATAAGGGAGCAGCGCTTGGCCAAAGCGAAATCAAGTTATGTTTGCCAAGATTGTGGCGCAATTCATTCGAAATGGATGGGACGTTGTGACGCGTGCGGTGCTTGGAACAGCCTGGGCGAAGAAGCCGGTGCTGAGTCAGCCCCTAAAGGTCTTGGCTCGAAGCGTGGCAAAAAGATCAATTTTGTTGGCCTTGAAGGGGTTGAGAAAGATCCCCCTCGCCGTGTTGCCAATATGCCAGAATTTGACCGTGTGGTCGGGGGCGGCCTTGTCCCTGGCTCGGCTGTGCTTGTCGGCGGTGATCCCGGCATCGGGAAATCAACGCTTTTGATGCAAGTGACTGCAAGTCTCGCGAACGGCAGCAAGACGGTCTATATCTCGGGCGAGGAAGCTATTGCGCAATTACGCTTGCGCGCACGACGTTTAGGGCTTGATAAAGCCCCTGTATCCCTCGCAGCGGCAACCAACGTCAGAGACATAATCGCGACCCTGGACACGCCGAATATGGTCGACGTGGTGGTCATTGATTCTATTCAGACCATGTACCTGGATAATCTTGAAAGCGCGCCGGGCACTGTGTCTCAAGTTCGCGCATCCGCACAGGAACTGATCCGGCTCGCAAAGCGCCGGGGCTTTGCATTGTTATTGGTTGGCCACGTCACCAAAGAAGGAACTATCGCGGGCCCGCGCGTTCTTGAACATATGGTTGATACCGTGCTTCACTTTGAAGGTGAACGCTCCCACCAGTTCCGTATCTTGCGCTCGGTCAAAAACCGCTTTGGCCCCGCCGACGAAATCGGCGTTTTCGAAATGTCTGATGCTGGGTTGGTAGAAGTTGATAACCCATCAGCCCTATTTTTAGGTGACCGTGATGGCGATGTTTCAGGTGCCGCCGTATTTGCAGGCATTGAAGGAACCCGCCCTGTCCTTGTTGAAATTCAAGCACTTGTAGCCCCAAGCGCCTTAGCCGCACCGCGCCGCGCTGTGATTGGCTGGGATAGTGGCCGTTTAGCCATGGTGATGGCTGTTCTCGATACGCGCTGCGGGCTTGCATTAGGGCCACTAGATGTGTACCTCAACGTGGCTGGCGGCCTCAAAATCTCTGAGCCTGCCGCCGATCTTGCCGTGGCTGCGGCATTGCTCTCGTCTGAAACGGGCGAAGCTATCGAAGGGGCTACTGTCGTGTTTGGAGAAATTGGCCTGTCGGGTGAAATTCGCCCTGTATCTCGCGTTGATGCGCGACTGAAGGAAGCTGCTAAGCTCGGCTTTACCCGCGCCATTGTCCCGCGCAATCGCAGCGCAAAAGGAGCAAGCCTTTCTGAACATGGAATAGATGTAACAGAAGTTGCCCATCTAAGAGAACTCCCCGACGCAATTCTGCCCAAAGCCCGAACCCACAAATCGTTGGCTTAAGGAAAGCAAATGGACGCGCTCAGCGATCTCCCCATCAATGTTGTTGATATCGGCGTCCTGCTTATTTTATTGATTTCTGCTGTTCTTGCTTACGCGTGTGGGTTTGTGCATGAAGTTCTATCCGTTGGCGGATGGATTGGCGCAATATTTGCGACATTCTATGGCTTCCCTTATGCAAAGCCATTTGCCCGGAAGTACATCTCTTTAGACTTAGCCGCTGATCTCACAGCAGGTACCGTGATCTTTATCGTCACGCTGGTGTTCCTATCGCTGATAACACGCGCCGTCGCCAAGAGCGTAAAGGCGAGTGCCTTGAACGTCTTGGACCGGTCACTCGGGTTCCTGTTTGGACTCGTCAGAGGTGCAGTTCTGGTGTGTGTCGCCTATATAGGCCTACAGATCATCATCCCAGAAGAAGAATATCCGGCCATGGTGCGTGAATCACGATCAATTCAGTTGATTAAACCGGCCGCCGCATTACTTAAGACGCTCGTACCGGACCACATCTCCGGAAAGACGACGAGCGACATTGGCAAAGATATCGACGTGAAAAGTTTGATGTCACCCGTGCCAAAGCAAGACGAAACTAGAATCAAAGACGGATACAATGCCGATCAACGTAAAAATCTAGAACGATTGATTGACGGTACAGGTTCCAATCAGTGAACGAAAACGCTAGGATACCCGCCATGAATGATCCCGCAGCAGACTTCTTCGACGACGACCATCCACATGACGAGTGTGGATTGTACGGAACCTTTGGCCATATTGATGCGGCGGCCCATACCGCGCTGGGGCTACATGCCTTACAGCACCGCGGGCAAGAAGCCGTTGGTATTGTGTCCTATGATGGCGAACAGTTTAACAGCCACCGCGCACTCGGCTTGGTTGGGGACAACTTCTCCTCACAGGATGTCATCGATCAGTTGCCCGGCCACATGTCGATTGGCCATGTTAGGTACTCAACCACTGGCGATACAAATATTCGGAACGTTCAGCCGCTTTTCGCCGAGTTCAAATTTGGTGGTCTGGCTGTTGCTCATAATGGCAATATTACAAATTCATACGCTATCCGGCGGGCTTTGATTGACCGGGGTTGTATTTTTCAATCCACCAGCGATACCGAAACCATTATCCATTTGATCGCCCGGAGCGAGTATGGCCGTGTTGTCGACCGCCTGACGGATGCGATTTCACAGCTCGAAGGCGCTTACTCGTTGGTTGCGATGACCAGCAAAAAGCTTATCGGCGTGCGCGACCCTTATGGTGTCCGCCCGTTGGTTCTTGGCCGTCTTGGCGAAGCTTATATCTTGACGTCTGAAACCTGTGCTCTCGATATTATCGGTGCCAAGTTTGTTCGAGATATCGATCCCGGCGAAATTGTGATCATCGACGAGAACGGTTTGCATTCCATCAAGCCATTTTCAAAGAAACCAAACCGGTTCTGTATTTTTGAATACATCTACTTTGCCCGCCCCGACAGCCACCTTGAAGGCAAACATGTCTATGCTATTCGCAAAAGTATCGGCGAGGAATTAGCCAAAGAAAGCCACGTTGAAGCAGATGTGATTGTACCTGTTCCAGATAGTGGCGTTCCTGCGGCACTTGGATATGCACAAGAAGCCGGGCTTCCGTTCGAACTTGGCATCATCAGAAATCACTATGTTGGACGAACCTTTATTGAGCCAACAGCTCAAATCCGGAACTTGGGTGTTCGTCTTAAGCACAATGCGAACTTAGGTGCCCTCAAGGGCAAGCGCGTCGTTCTGGTGGATGATAGTATTGTCCGCGGCACAACCTCGACAAAGATCGTCGAGATGGTGCGTGCCGCAGGTGCAACCGAAGTTCACATGCGCATTTCGTCACCGCCAACAACGTACTCATGTTTTTATGGTATCGATACGCCTGAGCGCGAACAACTGATGGCGTCTCAGCATAGCGTGCAGCAAATGGCAGACATTATTGGTGTCGATAGTTTGGCATTTATCTCAATTGATGGCCTTTACCGCGCTGTTGGTGAAGCCAAACGCGATAGTGACGCACCGCAGTATTGCGATGCCTGCTTTACCGGTGAATATCCGATCCCCCTCGTTGATCGCGACGGTGGCGGCGCACCAAAGCAACTATCGCTGCTTACAGAGCGCGATTAATTCAGGTGGTATCTATGGAAAAACGCCTAGAGGGCCGCATTGCCCTGATCACCGGCGCATCCCGAGGCATTGGCCGCGCTGTGGCAAAACGATTTGCACAAGAAGGTGCACACCCAATACTGATTGCTCGCACACAGGCTGCGCTTGAAGAACTGGATGATGAAATTCGTAGCGAGACGGGTATCGAGTCGACCTTGATCCCTCTTGATCTCCGAGATTTCGATGCCATCGATAAAGTCGGTGCGACCATGTATGAGCGCTTTGGTAGCCTTGATGTGATGGTCGCAAACGCCGGGTTACTTGGCGTGCTCACCCCTCTTCATCACCTTAAGCCTAAAGTTTGGGATGATGTTATAGCTGTTAATGTAACTGCGTGCTGGCGGTTAACGCGGTCCATGGACCCGTTACTTCGTGCTTCAGATAGCGGTCGAGCGATTTATGTCACCTCGACCGTTGGTCACGAGCCTCGTGCCTTCTGGGGCGCTTATGCGATCTCAAAAGCAGCTCTTGATATGATGGCCAACGTCTATGCTCAAGAAACCGAGAAAACCAATATCCGCGTCAATATTATCAATCCTGGACCAACGCGGACGGGTATGCGCGCATCAGCAATGCCTGGTGAAGATCCTGAAACGCTGAAAACCGCAGACAGCATCGCACATGAGTTCGTTAATTTGGCCGCGTCTGATTGCACGTTGCATGGTCAGATGATTGACGCGAAAGCAGAGCTCATCAATTAAGCCGATTATATCTCTTCAGAAGCGACTCTGATTTCTGCCGGCAGTTTCGAAAGTCCTGCCTGCATTTTTTCGGACAGCGGAATATCCGTAATAATGATGTCTAAGGTCTCAAGACCGCTGACTTGGACTGGCGCTGTGCGCTCGAACTTTGAGTGATCAGCGAGGAGAACCTTGGTCCGCGCCTGTGAAAGCATCTGGGTTCTGAGTTCAGCGGCCTCGCGCGTGTAGTCCATTAACCATGGATTTGACGCCATCGCCGTGGCACCGACAAACGCGAAATCTGGATAATAATTGGACAGCATTGCCGTCGCATCACGGCCTAAAAGCGCGCCTTCGCTGGCAAGAACTTCGCCTCCCGTCAAAAGGACACGGTTCTCGTTACGCCCGCTCAGGCGCTGAGCGATATGCATATCATTGGTGTAAATCGTCAACTTGCGCCGTTCGATAAGGAATTCAGCAAGGCATAATGTTGTCGTACCGGAATCAATTAATACCGAACAATCGTCCGACACCATATCAGCAGCAATCTTCCCGATGGCTCGTTTACCCTCAATATTGACCGCCATGCGTTCATCAAAAACGGGCTCTGCATGATCAAGGGCGAGCGCCCCGCCATGGGTTTTTCGCAACCGCCCATCACTTGATAATTTGGTGATATCGCGCCGAATAGTTTCCTGGGAAACATCAAGACTACGGTGTAGATCGTTGACTGAGACGGATCCTCGCGCATTCACAACTTCAAGAATTTTACTGCGGCGTTCTTCTGCGAGCATGCGACGACCTACTACAAATTCAACCCAAGATACTATGGAATGTGACGTGGTTATAAATGATCGTCAAACAGGCCATAAGTTCTCTGGGTATGAATTTTTTAAGAAAGGCTTAATTTATCCTACCCCCGTGGACAATCATTGGTTAGTCTTCATAGCAATGACTGAAGAAGACACAAATCACCTTAATCATATAGGATGATCGCACGTTTATCTAAGTAACCGCGATTCAATACTTTGACCGATTTTGTTGACAATGGTTGTTTTCTGACTGTTTTATTTACACACTAGACTATTAATCAGGGAGCTAGGAGAAAGATAATGAACACTAATCTAACAAAATTCCTTAAAGGGATTTCAATGAGCGTCGCAGCGATTGGCTTGTTTGCGGCATCTTCCGCAAGCGCTGCAGAGCTCACCGTTTATACAGCTGTCGAAGCTGATGAACTTGCAGGCTTCAAAAAAGCTTTCGAATCAGACAACCCAGGTATCACGATCAACTGGATCCGTGATTCCACTGGTATTGTCACATCAAAGTTGATGGCTGAGAAAAACAACCCTAAGGCCGATGTGGTTTGGGGTTTGGCTGCAACGAGTTTGATGTTGCTTGGTAACGAAGGTTACTTCCAGGGTTATGCACCTGCTGGCTTAGATAAGCTTGAGCCAAAGTTCTACGACCAGGTTAACAAAGCACCTCAGTGGGTTGGTCAGCGCGCATGGATTGCGTCTGTTTGCTTCAACACTGTTGAAGGCGCCAAGCACAACCTGCCGATCCCAACAGATTGGCAAGACCTGACAAAGCCGGTTTACAAGGGCCACGTCATCATGCCGAACCCGAACTCATCAGGTACAGGCTTCCTCGACGTATCCAGCTGGATGCAGATGATGGGCGAAGAAGCTGCATGGACATACATGGATGGCTTGCATGAGAACATTGCACGCTACACGCATTCAGGCTCAGCACCATGCAAGCTTGCTGCACGTGGCGAAACAGCCATTGGTGTATCATTTGCTTATCGTGGTGCAAAATCAAAATCAGAAGGTGCACCGCTTGAAGTTATCGCACCATCTCCTGGCGTAGGTTGGGACCTAGAGGCATTTGCCATCGTCCACAACACCAAGAATCTTGCTGCTGCAAAGAAGCTTGCTGATTGGTCAGTCACCGAGAAAGCAATGGCGATGTACAACGAGTCATATGCCGTTGTTTCCATGAAGGGTAAGTCAAAGCCAGTTGAGAACTTCCCTGCTGGTATCGAAGGCAAAATGATCCAGAACGACTTTGCCTGGGCAGCGTCTAACCGCATTCGTATTCTTGACGAATGGCGTAAGCGTTATGACAGCAAGTCTGATCCAAAAGGCTAAGTTACTCGCTGTTTGAAGTTGGTGTCCCCTGGTCACGATTGTGGCTGGGGGGTTACCTTTTAAAAATCCCACAATGCTTTACGAGGATGCCCGCACAATGTCCGCGGAAACCAGCGATCCCTATTTAAAGATTTCAAATCTCACCAAAAATTTTGGTAACTTCACTGCACTTCGCGATATCTCGCTTGAGGTGTTTGAGAAAGAATTCATATGTTTCTTAGGCCCATCTGGCTGCGGCAAAACGACTTTGCTCCGCGCCATAGCTGGCCTGGATATTCAAACAGCGGGTGAAATTCATCAGAAGGGTAAAGATATATCTGCCCTACCCCCTTCTGAGCGCGATTTCGGAATTGTCTTTCAATCCTATGCTTTGTTTCCGAACTTAACGATTCTCAAGAACGTTGCGTACGGTCTCGAGAATATGAAGAAAGATAAGGCATATATTGCCAAGCGCGTTGATGAGCTTCTTGAACTTGTCGGCATGCCGGAACAAGGCGACAAGCACCCAGCCCAACTATCGGGTGGTCAACAACAGCGCGTTGCCCTGGCACGGGCTTTGGCAACAGAGCCAGGACTATTGCTTTTAGATGAGCCTCTATCCGCTTTAGACGCGAAAGTGCGTGCTCACTTGCGTCACGAGATCAAAGAACTACAGAGCAAGCTCGGCATCACCACTGTTATGGTGACGCACGATCAAGAAGAAGCCCTGACCATGGCTGATCGAATCGTCGTGATGAACAACGGTGTTATCGAGCAAGTCGGCACACCGTTTGAAATTTACCGCGAGCCAGCATCCCCATTTGTTGCCGATTTCATTGGTACGACGAACTTCATCAAAGGGACGCTCACGAATAACGGTCAGGTACAGGTCGGTGGCATGACAATTACTGTGACAGGCACATCGAAAGATCTTTCAAACGGCAGCGAAGTCTTGCTTTGCATCCGTCCCGAAGATGTGTTGACCGGCAGTCGTGCAGATGACGCCGACAACAAAGTTGAAAGCGCCATTGATCACGTTGAATTTTTAGGCTCTTTCCATCGTGTGCATATGAAGCCTATCGCAGGTGATGGCACTGATTTCACCGTAGATGTTTCTGTTGCGCGTGCGCGTGAAATGGATCTGAGCTTGGGCGCTATGCTCAAAGTTGCTCTACCAGCAGATCACATGAACGTATACCCATCCGTAAGCTAAGGGACAAATATGAGCGACGCCGCTATCATTATGGGTAAAGCTATTAAGCCCAAGACCAGTACCGACGATTGGATTATGCGCGCCATGATGCTGGCGATCGCGGCATACTTGCTGCTGGCCATTGCATTACCTTTATACGCAATTTTGTCCAAGAGCTTTCAAGATCCGGACGGCATGTATATTGGTCTGACCAATTATATCACATACCTGTCGACACCAGCCTTAACATGGTCGATTGGGAACAGCTTCAAGGTCACATTTGTCGCCACGGTTATTGTTCTGTTTATCGCATTTATATATTCGTATGCGCTGACCCGGTCCTGCATGCCCTTCAAAAAAATCTTCAAGGGCGTCGCGCTTATCCCGCTTTTGATGCCGTCGCTTTTACCTGCGATCGCCCTGGTTTTCTTCTTTGGCAATCAAGGCGTCATTAAGGAATGGCTGTTTGGTTACGAGCTATATGGTCCCATCGGTATTGTCATGGGCGAGGTCTTCTTTGTCTTTCCCCATGTGATGACAATCTTACTGATTAGCATGTCCCTGAGTGACGCCAGACTATATGAGGCATCCGAAGTTTTAGGCGCCAGCAAGATCAGAACCTTTTTTACCGTGACCTTGCCCAGCATGCGATACGGCCTTGTATCAGCATTTTTTGTTGCATTCACATTGGTGATTACAGACTTTGGTGTCCCTAAAGTTGTCGGTGGCCAGTACAACGTGCTCGCGACTGACGTCTACAAACAAGTGGTTGGACGTCACGACTTTCAAATGGGCGCGGTTGTTGCGATGGCATTGTTGCTGCCAGCAGCGTTCGCCTTTATCGCCGACCGTCTTGTGCAACGAAAGCAGGTTGCACTGCTTTCAGCTCGGGCTGTGCCGTTTGAGCCAAAACCTTCGTTTACATTCGATATGGTGATGTTTGCGTTCTGCGCACTGATTGCTCTCATTATTACCTCTGTATTGGCGATGGCAGCGTATTCTTCTCTGGTCACATTCTGGCCTTACAACCTGACGCTGACACTGAAACACTATAACTTTGACCTCATGGATGGTGGCGGTTGGTCGTCCTATTTCAACTCTATTGAGTTGGCGACCTATACAGCGATTTTCGGCACGATCGTTATCTTCTCGGGCGCATATTTGGTTGAAAAAAGCCGTGGCTTTCATAAAGGCCGCTCAATGATGCAGGCTTTATGCATGGTCCCAATGGCGGTTCCTGGACTGGTTTTAGGCCTTGCCTATGT
>DGOK01000140.1:0-15440 GCA_002389385.1 Rhodospirillaceae bacterium UBA4468
ATGATGACGTGCCTCTTGTTCAGTTTAGAGCAAAGCAAACACGTGCACTTCATCGATGGATCTAACGGTGGGTTCGCCATTGCCGCACGACAACTAAAACAACAAATTAAAGACATTGCGACCGCTAAGCCCTAGAAACCTACCTTAAGCGAATACGTGTTTCTTACTTTTCGCTGAGGCTTCGTTTCGCTAAGGTGCGCCGCAAATGTATAGAAAAGGCTATAATTTCATGAGCGATGAAGAAGACCGTCACACCCTGAGCATCCAACTTGCCAACCAGATCATCAATACGGCGAACAATCGCCTTCAGGAAGGTATGGATGTTATCGATATTGCTGCAGGTATTCGTCACGCAGCAGCCAACTTCTCGGCGTTTGCTGTAGCGAACTCGGATCGACCAAAAGAAGTCGATCCTTCGTTCTTTTCGGATGAATTCATTCAGATCTACGAATATTACCTGGAAAAGCACATGACTCCGCCCGAGCAAGAGACCGGTTTAGAGGCTTTGATCAAACAGGTTAAAGACGAAAATTAGGTCTTATTGAGCCGTTATTTGGCGCAGAAATCCATAATAATGAAATTACTTCCATTTTATGACGTTTCAGGCTTGATTTACCTCTGCCAAATGGCTACCAACATCGCCGACCGTGTCCCCTTCGTCTAGCGGTCTAGGACGCTGCCCTTTCACGGCGGAAACACGGGTTCGAGTCCCGTAGGGGATACCATTATTTTAGTGACAAATGACCCGCTTAAATGCGGGTTTTTTGTTGGATTAATGGCCATTGAGTTATGCCGTTGCAGGCTTGATATGATATTATCAAATATCTACCTGCAATAAAGCCACGTCCCCTTCGTCTAGTGGCCTAGGACGCTGCCCTTTCATGGCGGAAACACGGGTTTGAGTCCCGTAGGGGACGCCAACCATCCTTATTCAATAAGGGTTTCAGGCACCATCAAGAAACAGTCCACCACTCTGTCCACCAATGGGGTGGGTTTGGGTGGTGTTTTCAAGTCAATCTGTTGATCCTAATACCCTCAGACGATCTTACGGGGCTGTTGTTGCGTGTCAGCAGTAACGACTCCAATCCTCACCAGCGCCACATGTGAACGCCGACATTCAACCAGACCATCCCGAATCTCTTTCGCCATTCGCAGAATCATCACACCATAGCACCCAGCACCGCACGATCTATCGGCAGTAATTAGGCAGCTTAATCGCCTCACGAGAAGACGCTAACTCAAACTCGGCGTAACGACCGCCTGAGTAACGCGGACAGTCCAGCGCCCGCCCAGCGGCGATAACAGCAATGCCGATATCTTCACCATCAAGATAACAAGTGCCGACGAAACGGTCATAGGTCTTCGCGCCTGTGAGTTCACAGCGCACGTGCTTGCCGTTCACCAGATTACGCATGAACTGTTTAGATTGCGGTCCCAGTGGTTCTTTCAACTCAGGGGCTGACACGCCATTCAACCTGATCGGCACCTTGCCCACTTCGATGGTGTCACCGTCACGGACATGGGTAACAGTGCCTGTCAGGATAGTTGGTTCTGCATGTGCAGGTGTGGCGAGGCTGGTTGCAATGATAATCAGGGCTATATGTTTGAAGAAAATATCCATAACTATTTATGGCTTGGATGGTTTCGCTTTGGCAAGATGTCTGTTAGCGTTACACGAGAATTTGGCAAGGGGTAATTATTTGGATCGCGGAGATGAATGCTCAGAAAATTACAAAAAATAGGCTATCAGTATTAGGACTATGCATGGTTGGCCTTCTAATTTAAAGCTGCCAAAGCCAGACAACCTCCTCAAATTACCGTCATAGCAGCCAATGGTGCGTAACCCCCACGGGCTTTTTGACTAATATGAAAATTTACAGATGCTCTGCCCAAAACGGTAGAAGTTTTGCACGATTATATGCAGCAAAAAGCTATGCCGCTTCGTTATCGACTGATACAAATCAACCCCAAGCCACCCGCGCGCCAAATAAGCCGAAGGAACTTGAGATTACCTCATCCGGTTCAGGTTTTTTATCTCAAGAAGGGGGGAACTGATCACAAATGATCATGTTGTTAAAGATTGCGCTAAGCTCACTCTAATTATTGATACCCAGAAGATTGATGAGGTTCAGATTAAAGGGCGCGATAAAAATTCTGATTTGGCACTATTAAAGGCAAACTTCCAACCTTCTAAAATAGCTTATTTCCGTGCAAAAGGTTCTGTAAGGTCAGGAAACGATATTATCGCTCTTGGTTTTCCGCTCCATGGTTTGCTGGGCTCTCAATTAAAGGTCTCTACTGGAATTGTAAGTGCGACTGTGGGGCTTCTTGATGATATTAGTCAGCTTCAAATCTCCGCGCCTATTCAACCGGGTAATAGCGGAGGGCCATTACTGGACGAGTACGGGAATGTTGCGGGTGTAGTTGTTGCAAAACTCCGAGCGCTTGCAGTCGCTAAAGCTACTGGTGACATACCTCAGAATGTGAATTTTGCAGTGAAGGACTAACTTGCAAAAGCATTAATGGCATCTTTTGATGTACCATTTGAAACGAAGTCACCCATCAAGCGTGATCGCCTCTCGAATTTAGTAGAAAAAGCAAAAAAATACACAGTTGTCATCCAATGCTGGTCGTAGATGACCGTCAAGCCAGCATTACTCGTTCCCATCACTGACGGTTAAGTTGCTAACTTCACCATCATGGATCACGTAGGTTATTTTATTGGGATTACAGCAAACAACACAGTCATAGATTTCAGAATTATGACCGCTAAATGTTTCAGCAACTTCTAGATCAACCTCAAATTGCTCAAAACAAAAGTGGCATGTTATTATTTGTTCGTTCGTTTGCATGGCTCTAACACCCCTTATAATTTTTCTTCACACACTCTCGTGCGAGTTTCTGTGCTTCTGCGAGATACTCTTTCGTCATCATCATCGCAACGATGTCTCTATTCTTAATCCCAGTCGCATTCCCATTTGATGCTGCGATATTCAACCACATATGAGCGTATAAATTGTCCTATATTACGCCCTGGCCTTTCTTGTACATCAAACCCAGATTGCTCTGCGCGTCTGGAACTCCTTGCTCGGCTGCTTTGCGATACCACTCCACGGCTTCTTTAACGCTCTCTGTCACTCCCATCCCAAATCCACGCGGACAAACGAGAGGTTGATAGCGGAAACATCTCAATAGAGAGTGATGTTGGAAAAGGTACAACCGTCAAAGTTACACTGCCCCATGGGTCTTAATCATCTCGCTATAAAACAAAGCAGCAAAAGTATCATAAGGCGTTCTAAATTTACATATGATGTAGTCGTGCTGTAGCTCTGAATTCTGTTATAAAGTAGAATATTAATAGAAATCATTTCCACCATGAGGGCTCTCTCTGTCTTGTTATATTATAATGCCGCCCCTCACCTACGCCTGTTCAAATATGACAGATAAGAACAACCAAAGCGTCGCCATCATTGGGGGTGGGCCTGCTGGGTTGATGGCGGCGGATGTTCTATGTGCCAAAGGGGTTAGTGTCGACCTGTATGATTCCATGCCGTCTCTTGGGCGTAAGTTTCTGATGGCGGGTAAAAGCGGGCTTAATCTTACACATGCGGAAGCGTTTGATGCCTTCAGTGAACGTTTTGTTGAGTCGAAGTCCTTTCTAGCACCAATCTTAGATGCTTTCCCCCCGAGTGCGATCCGCGCGTGGGCGACCAACCTGGGCGTGGAGACGTTCGTCGGGACGTCAGGCCGTGTGTTTCCGACCGAGATGAAGGCGGCACCGCTGTTACGGGCCTGGCTAAGGCAATTGCGTGCCAATGGGCTGCAAATTCATGTACGCCATAAATGGATGGGCTGGGACAAAGATGGCGGTTTGATGTTCGATACACCTGACGGCAGCCTACAGGTCCGTTCATGCATCACTATATTGGCGTTGGGTGGCGCCAGCTGGCCCAAGCTGGGCTCGGATGGTGCTTGGGTTGAATGGCTCTGTTCAGGAAACGTGTCTGTGGCACCCCTAAAGCCCGCAAACTGTGGTTTCGAGGTGGATTGGAGCGATCACCTTCGCCAGCATTTCCAAGGTCAGCCTTTAAAAGGGATAACAATGACCGCACAGGGCCAAAAGGCTGGCGGTGAATGCATGGTGACCGACTATGGTCTTGAAGGTGGGCCCATATACGTATTGTCGGGTATTCTTAGGGATACTCTGGAGCGAGACGGCTCTGCGAACCTGGAAATAGATCTTACACCTGATATCGATGAGGCGTCGTTAGTTCAGCGTCTTTCCAGGCCACGCGGTAAAAAATCAATGGCGACACATTTAAAGCGTACCGTTGGCCTGTCAGGCATCAAGTCAGCTTTGCTCTATGAGGGTGACGATCGATCTGCATTCAATAACTCTGTCCGGCTTGCAGGGCTTATAAAGGCCCTCCCCTTAGCACTGCGCCGCACCCGGCCCATTGCCGAGGCCATATCGACGGCCGGCGGTGTTACTTGGAGCGATATAACGGAGAGCCTTGAGCTTAAATCTATGGACAATGTCTATGTTGCCGGTGAAATGCTCGACTGGGATGCACCAACTGGCGGATATCTGTTAAGCGCATGCTTTGCGACCGGGAAATGGGTCGGTGAAGCCGTTACACAGAAACTTAGTTTTGTTAGTGACTGATCTCGTGAGTTATCAAGCACTAACCGTTACTTGCGGCGATGGTGCAATGTCTCGTGCGCTGGCAATGACTTCGTGAACGAACTCTAGCTTTGTCACGACGTCGGGAACCACTAAGGCGGGAAGGAAATCAATTAATCCCATACCACGATTGAGCTCGTTCAACAGGACACCAAGGCGCGTATATGTTTTGAGTAGGTTCTTTAAGTCATCTTGTGTTTGCACTGCGATCAAACCCGAACACGATGCCGTCTCCATGACATCAATGATGTCGAGATAGAATGCGAACGTCTCTGCCCAGTCTTCCCATGGGTGCATCGTGGCATAGGCGCTGATATATGCCTTCTGCCAATCCCTAGGAGCACCTTCAGCGTAATGTCGTTCCAGGGACGCGCTTAGGTAGGGTTTTCATAGTCACCAAAAAGACGAACAAATTCTGTCTTGTATGTGGCATGACCATCTACCAAAACATCCCTGTAATAATGGCCAATTTCGTGCCGAAAATGACCAATGAGTGTTCGATGCCCTTCACCAAGATCGATACGCAATTTCTCGCGCTCGACGGTATCAGCCTCACGAATATTGATGGTAATTTTTCCACCAGCGTGACCTGTAAAAACCCGTTCTTGAGTGCCGACTGTGCGCCATAGACTCTGCGGTGCAATACTGTCGCCTTTGAAGTCAAATGAGAGCCCTGACACGAAGCCATCTGCGATCGTACCATGAGGTAATCCAAGGCTATCCAATCCATACATCAAGCGTCGCTTAGCCTGTTCCAGTAAGCGCCAGCTCTCTAGGTTGCCTTCAACAGAGAGGTCCGGTATGGAATCGTCGTAGCGGCAGCAGTCGCAAAACGGGGATGCACTTTTATCCGTCGCAGTAGGTGCGACAACGCTGCGATTGCAAACTTCGTGATCGACCCTGTTCTTACATTTCTTGAGGTCACTTTCACAACGTACACATTGGCTGCCATTTGTAGTGTCAGTCATTGCTGTAAGTGTAGCGCAAACAGGGCACTAGCTCACTTCACGCGCACATGCCAAGCATTCTGTATTTTCAAAAAACAGACGGTTACCGCAATCACAATTGAATCTATTCATTAATGGGCATTCCTGAACTTGAGACACGCGTAGTCAATTTGACGGAGCATTATAAACGCCACCACATTTCGCATATCAAATGGCACCGATGGGCATTATAAAAACCGATAAAAATCATTAAAACTCGAGGGAATTAGTCCGCCTCGACTCGTCTCATTATAAATAGCTGAGAGTTCTTAGGAAAACTATTTCGGAGGTCTTCAGGAAAGTGGAGGCGGCAATGAAAACACCGCCTCCATTCTTAATTTAGCTGCGATACTTGTGCTTATGGGCACCGTGGCCATCCTTATTTTTTGACTTTGCGCTAACGCCTTGGACGACAAATTCAATATCGATTTCACCCGTTTTTTCAAAGACCAATGTCAGTGGCAATGTCTCGCCTTCAACGAGAGGTTTGTTGAGGCCCATAAACATAATATGCAGGCCGCCTGGCTGAAAGATTGTTGGCGTCCCTGGAGAGACTTCAACAGCTTCCACATGACGCATTTTTATCATGCCATCTTTCATAAGGTGGGTATGGATTTCTGTCCGTTTTGCCAAGTCAGACTTTACAGCAACAAGACGATCAGTCTCGTGTCCCATATTGGCGATTGTGAGATACGCTGCACCAGCTTTGGCAGGACCCGCAGTGGCGCGCGCCCATGAATCTTTAACCATAAGGCCATTGTTCTTCATCTCATGTGCAGAAGCTTGGCTGACAGCAAATAAAACGGTGCAAATGAATACAGTCAAAAATGTACGCATAATTCAATTCCTTGTATTTTAGATAGAGGGTGCGGGCAGAGTGTACGTGCACCCTGCCCGACGATATCTGTGTTAAGAGGTCCAACCCATAAGATCGAAAACAATCCCTTCAACATTTTCCAATGTCAGGAAAAGACCGACACCAGCAACAACAGCACCAGCAAGACGTGCCTGTATGGCTTGCGCAGTCAATGCACCAAGGACTTTGGCAACCAGCCAACCAGCACCGAGGGCAATCGCATACTGAATAGCGCTGAGGCCAACCAGATAACCAATTAAGACCTGACCACCGATTCCTGCTTCTTGTGACGCCAGAGCATCACCAAAAGCTGAGCCATGGAACAATCCGAAACCTGCAAAAATTGCGATAGCAGGCAACAAACTAAGGGCTTTATCGGAAAGAACAACGGCGCCCAAAGTCAATAAAAAAAGTCCAATAATGACTTCTTTGGCTGGCAAGCCAATGCCTGTAGACATCGCATAACATCCAAACAGCATCGCAACGATATATACCATAGGCGATGTGAAGCGTTGCTTAGTGTAAATGGCGGCAATACCGACTAATGCAACAAAGAATAGATGATCAAATCCTAAAAGCGGATGACCTACGCCTGATAGCAGACCGTCTGCAAATGTAACCATTGGCATGCCACCCAAAGAGTGGTGCGCGAATGCAAGTGTTGGTGTAAATAGCGCGATGACCGCAGCGCTGGCGCGAATAAAGTTCTTCATATTCATCTCCCGTTCGTCTCACCCGACAAACATTAGGGTTGTAGAAATGTGGCAGGTATCCTGGCTCACGTTCATTACCTAGCTCTGTTTTTGAGTGGAAAACGCTTACAGTTGCGGGGGCAGCTTCGGTTTTAGCCTCTGATGAGTACGCCTCACCGTATTCCCTTTTCATCCGCCCTTTCAATCGATCAAGCGGAACCACGGGGGAACACTACGAGTATGCCCCTACATTCGCAAGGGTCTCTGTGATCCTATTAAAGAACATTCATAGATGTACATTGTTTGGCCCTGCATATACGAAATCTGCGCTGAAATGGTTGTTTTGATCGTATTGCTTGAGTATGAGTACGCATTATAGAAATGACCCAGTGAGAGATTTTTAAGCATGCCTGATGGCGTCGACATTAATGCAGACAACGCCTCTTTTGTCGTTGCAGCGTTCTATAACTTTACAGCCTTGCCTGACTTTGAGGTCTATCAAGAGCCATTGCAGACCTTGTGCAGATCGCACGGCGTCTATGGAACCGTGCTCCTTGCTCACGAGGGTATCAACGGCACCATTGCCGGTTCACGTGATGGCATTGATGCAGCCTTAGCGTATATCAAACAAATTCAAGGCTGCGACGCACTTGAGCATAAAGAGTCTTTTGCTGCGGAAAACCCATTCCACCGGATGAAGGTGCGGTTAAAGAAAGAGATCGTCACCATGGGCGTGCCGAACATCGATCCCAGCCAGGTCGTGGGCACATATGTCGACCCGCAAGATTGGAATGACCTCATCTCGGACCCAAACGTTGTCGTCATTGATACCCGTAACGATTATGAAGTCGGTATTGGAACCTTTGAAGGGGCGATAAACCCTAATACGACGAACTTTCGTGATTTCCCTGACTGGTTTGAAAATCAGACTGAACTCTTGGCTGAGATCGATAACGGCAAGAAAGTCGCGATGTTCTGTACCGGCGGTATTCGTTGTGAGAAAGCGACAGCGTTCGTAAAGCAACAAGGCATTGAGAACGTGTTCCATCTTAAAGGTGGTATCCTCAAATATCTCGAAAACATTCCGCAAGATAAGTCCATGTGGGATGGTGAGTGCTTCGTATTTGATGAGCGGGTCTCAGTAAAGCATGACCTTGCACTTGGCAGTTATGATATGTGCCGCGCATGTCGCAACCCGATCGATGACGCTGATAAGGAATCGCCGAAATATACGCCCGGTGTCAGTTGCCCAAAGTGCTTTGATGTCAGTAACGACCAACAAAAAGCCCGTTATGCGGCACGACAAAAGCAAATGACGTTGGCCAAAGAACGTGGTGAAACACATATCGGTCATGATTACGACGATCCAAAGAAGTCCGGAAAGGCAGATGGCTGAGCCTACGCTCCCAACTTTATATTCTTTTCGTCGCTGTCCTTATGCGATGCGGGCGCGCCTTGCGTTAAGTGCGAGCCGCCAGCAATGCGCCCTTCGTGAAATCGTCCTCAGGGACAAACCCGCCGATATGATCGCGCTTTCCCCGAAGGCAACAGTGCCGGTTTTGAAACTTCTAGATGACACCGTATTGGAAGAAAGCCTCGATATTATGCATTGGGCTCTGGGCGAGAACGATCCAGAAAACTGGCTTGATCCTGAAGTGGGAACATCGGCAGAAGTGAAAGAATTGATCGCCGAGAGCGACGGCCCTTTCAAGCATAACATTGATCGATACAAATATGCGATCCGATATGAAGAAGGTACAGATCCCGTTTTTCATCGGACTGAAGGCGCGGCATTCCTAGAGAAACTCAACGGCCGCCTCGGAAAGCACACACATTTGTTTGGGGATCGTCCGTGCTTGGCAGACTTCGCCATATTTCCATTCGTACGACAGTTCGCGAATACAGACCGCGCTTGGTTCGATGCACAGCCCCTACCCCATTTACAAGGCTGGCTTGCAGGTCATCTGGAATCAGAACGCTTCAAAAGCATTATGACGAAATGGCCAGTTTGGGCGATCGGCGATGAAGAGCCGGTCTTTCCCGCTTAGTTTAAAGCGATGCCAGATGATCAGCTGCGTTGAAGTACGGTAGATTATCCTGAGGTGAACAGCCAAGGATCGCAACGCGTTCGGCAATCTTAACGGCCTTCTGGTATTTGCGTTCACATTCGGAACGTGTCTGTGATTCAAACACACCACCACACAACGAAATGCCATAGTTAGCTTGCAGAGTGCGAATATCGCGGCGCGTATGCATACCGTCAGCTAAGGCTGAGAGATCAAAATCGATCTGCTTTACGATCTGGAACTTGTTCTCGACTAGGAACGCACGGATATGTGTCTCGGCCGCTAGTGCCGCATCCCAATATTCAGACTCAGATTGCGTTGGCTCTCCTGAAACTTCGGCAAACGCCATGCAGAACGTCAGGAAGGCTTGTTCGTTTGGTGTCGCATTCTTCCATGCAGACAGGCCTAGACCGTTCCACACAGACAGATTGAGTTTGCTATAGAACTCGGGTACCCGATCAAAGAACAACTGATGCAGTTTGTTTTCATTGAGCGAGCTATCCAGCTTTTGTTCTTTGTAAATATCGATCGCTGCGTAAGCGCCACACACGGGACACGTATCATTTTCATACGCATCTTTCTTATAAACGTGTGAGCAGTATGTCCCACCTGGCAGATTGTTCTTACAGAGCAGATAGGTCTCGCTTGCTTCTTCGTTATCTTGCTGCTGGCCAATCCAGTTAAAGCGGTTCTTGAATTGCATATATGAACGTGGGTGGCTCCAAAGGCTCCACTGCAATTTTTCAACGGGACCAAAAGTGCTCCAGTTAGAACTCACATCAATGACAATACACTTATCTTTGCCAGGGGCAGATCTTAACCCGCGACCAACCGTCTGACCCCAGAGGACCTTCGATAGTGTCGGGCGAAGGTGAACGATAATATTACAGTTAGGGTTATCCCAACCTTCAGCCAAAACGCCAACCGATACCATGGCTTCAATCTCGCCATCCTCGTGCTGCTTCAATAGCTTCATACGTTCTTTAATAGGCGTTCCCGCCGTAATGATTTCTGCTTCAATCCCAAACTGTCGTATGGAATTGAGTGTTACCTCGGCGACACTGACATCTGTACAGAACCAGGCTGATACTGGCTTCATCTTAAGCTTCTCGCGTTCTTCTTTATAAGCCCAAATAGCATAATCAATCATCGACGACTTGATGATTTCACTTGCCAGTGTCGCAATAGGAAACTCGCCTGAGCTAATATCGATACTATCTAAATCAAGATCATGTACAAAATGTGGACGATAGATCGGTTGAACGAGAATGCCCTCGTCGATCAAATCCTCAATGTTTGCACAATCGATAATCGCATCGAATGCAAGGTTGAGCTGATCACGTTGATCACCAGTGCGTCGTTCTGGTGATGCCGTTAAGCCCATAAACTGCGCGGTTGATTTGCCGTGCTCTTGAAACTCGTCAATGATCCGCTTGTAGCCACGCCCGTTTGGCGAAACCCGGTGCGCTTCATCTACAATGATCAGATCAGCTTTAAGAATAGCGTCTGCCAGAACTTCTTTGGCGCGCATACTCGTCGACAATAACAGATCGTACCCCTCAAAAGCAGGGCCCGTATCTGAAACCGCAAGCTTTTTGACATTATGGCTTACTTTTAACGCGCGCTCGAGTTGTTCCAACAGGACCAACCGATGGCACAAAACGATAACTTTTTTGCCTTTGTAAAACCGATCGACAATCTCGCGCGCGAGCACGGTTTTACCCGCACCTGTGGGTGCTTTGAGAATAAAACGACGGTTCTGTTTTATAATCTCAGGGTAACTATCGATGATTTTTTGTTGCCAGCCTCGAAGATGCATTTCTCTATTTTCGTCACTTTATTTAGGGGAGAAGCGGCGGAGTATAGCAGGCACTAATTACAAGTCGAGACACCGCTTGTAATCATTCGTTTCATAATGTTTCTTAGCATAGCAAACATACATGGCGATTCCTAAAAAAATTGTTTAAATTCATTATGTTATGTAGATTATGGGTCATGCTGAACCTCTCAGAATTTATCCTTATTTTGATATAAAATTGAGCCTTTTATGAACGAATTGCTACGCCGCCTGAGATCTAGACCTGTTATTACGGGCGAACTCCTGTTCGGTTCGTTCCTGGTCAACATCATGGCCATGGCTTCGCCTTTGTTCGTTATGCAGGTTTTGAACCGTTATGTTGGCCAGGGTGTCGACGCGACGTTGTACACATTAACCAGTGGCGTGTTGATTGCGATTATCTTTGAATTTGTGCTCAGACAATCCCGCACATCGCTTGCCCGGGGCATCAGTGTCGGCCCTGACGAAGAAACCGCACTCAAAGGTTTTGAGACATTGGTTAAGGCAAAGGTCCCTGCCCTTGAACAAACCCCCGCGGAAACTCGCAAAGAAATTTTAAATGGCACCACCGCCATTGAGTCTGCTTATAACGCAACAAACATCACGACGATCCTGGATGCCCTTTCACCGTTCTATTTGTCTTTGTCCTATATATTATTGAGCCGTTACTGGCTTACGTCGTGATTTGTTTTATTGTTGGTGTGTTCCTTGTTGGCCTGATCGGGCATCGAAAAATGCAAGGTATGGCGCAGAACATTCAACAGGCCTCAGCTGACGGCAGCGCGTTGATGGGGACAGCAACCCGTGAAGCCGACATGATCCGTAGTTTTAATGCGGGCTCATATCTCCAGGATGCCTGGTACAAGCATATCACAGCAGCACAGAAAATGCGCCGCGATATGAGTGGTGTTCAAGGGATGGTGCAAACGGTCACTCAAAGTGCCATGGCCTTGATGAGCGTCGCTGTCGTGGCCGTAGGTGCAACGCTTGTTGTGATGGGACAAATGGACGTTGGCGTGATGATTGGCGGCAATATCCTGGCCGTACGCGCTCTTCAGCCGGTCACGAAACTTGCACAACTTGGTTCTGCTTTTGTGAAGGCGAGAGAAGCATTGGATATGTTTAAAAAATTTGAGCACGTTGAGGCTGAGGCTGAAATAGGTTCGACCATTACGAACTACACAGGTCGCATTGAATTTCGTGACGCTGCATTCACTTACCCTAAAAGTAAGCTTCCAATCTTTGAGCAACTTAACCTAACGATTGATACCGGTCAGGTTCTTGTCGTTATTGGTAACAACGGTATGGGTAAGTCGACTTTTGCGCGATTACTGCTCGGACTTGTTGAGCCCACGCGCGGACAAATCCTGGTTGATGGCTTGGATATGAAGCAACTGGCCCCAGCATGGTAGCGCCGCCAAGTTGTATTCCTGCACCAAGAGCCAGCACTTTTGAATGCAACTATCCGCGATAATATTTTGATCAATAATCCTGATGTCGATGACGAACGGTTGGCGAGTGTTATCGACAAGTGTAGCCTCAGAAAATTTCTTGATGAAAGCTCAGAAGGCTTGAATACGATGATTGCCGATAATGGTTGGCAGTTATCTGAAGGTATTCGTCGACGTATTGCGCTAGGCCGTGCATTGGCGACAGATGGTGCCTTAGTTGCCATCGATGAACCAACTGAGAGCCTGGATGCAGAAGGATGCCGTGCAGTCTATCAAGCTCTGGCAGGTATGGCTGAACAAGGGCGGACCATTATTGTGATGTCGCACGATAGCGATATCGTCAAAGGTCTACACATCCAACTCGATTTAAACTCGAAGCCTGTGCCAAAGATTACGCGCGTGGGGCAAAAGGCATTACCAAAACCGGACCCGAAACTGCCGCCACCAGATCCAAAAATTGAAAAGGCCGACAAGGCATGAGCGACATGACCGCCCCCAACTCAGGGCCATCTGAAAAGATCTCTCTGGCGACACACAGTACATTCTGGGTCGCAGCGCTCTGCGTCGTTGTTTTTACGGTCTGGGCATCCATAAGCAAACTGGATATCGTCAGTGTTGCCGTGGGTGAGGTTATCCCCTCCTCTCAAGTCAAAACGGTGCAACACTTAGAAGGTGGAATCGTTCGTGAGATTATGGTGCGCGAAGGCAGTGAAGTTAAAGCCAATCAGCCATTGATCGTCATAGAGCCAACCGTAAGCAGCGCCGATGTTGCAGAACTACGTGTAAGGCTGACATCTCTAGAAACTGATATCGCACAGTTCAAAGCTTTATCTGAAGGCAAAGACACCGCGACATTTTCCGATGAGATAAAGGTCGAATACCCTGAGCTGGTCGCACAAGCACAGAAACGGTTTAAAACGCGGCTTGCCCGTCACAAAGGCAACCTTAACTCTCAAGAACAAACGGTTCTGCAGCGGCGTCAGGAAATCAACGAGATCAGACAACGTATTGTTGGCAGCAAGAAGAGCCTTTCATTAGTTAGCGAACAGGTGGGTATGAGCCAGGAACTTCTGGCTAAGAATCTTACAAACAGTTTTCGCCATTTGGATTTACTCAAAGAAGAACGCACCCTTCAAAGTACTGTTGAGGCGGATCAAGCGGCGCTCTTGCGCGCAGAGTCTGCGTTGAGTGAACAGCAAGCGGAACTCGCATCCATTCAAACAACGTTCGCTGACGAGGCGCAGAAATCTCTGGAAACGGCACGGCTTCAATCACGTGAATTAAGCAAACGTATTACAAAATTTGAAGATAGCTTAAATAGAGCGATTGTGCGCTCTCCAGTCGACGGAGTCGTGAAGACCAAGCATGTCGTGACTGTTGGTGGTGTCGTACGTCCGGGTGATCCTGAAGTCGATGTTGTGCCTATCGGTGACAAGCTTGTCGTTGAGGGCAAGCTTCCAACTCAGGACATCGGTTACGTCGCAAACGGTCAGGCAGCTGTTGTGAAACTCGCATCATCTGACGCTATTCGATTTGGTAAACTCGACGCGCAGGTTATTGAGGTCAGCCCGGACACACTGATGTCACCTGAAGGCTTCCCCTTCTACCGGGTCCGTATTGAGATTGAAAAAAGTTATTTTGAGAATGGAGAGCTGCGTTATGAGCTCTTTCCTGGCATGCAGGTTATTGCCAGCATTCACACCGGTGAACGGACAGTCCTAGAATATATTTTAGACCCTCTCCGCCACCGTATGAGTAATGCTTTCCAAGAACGCTAAAGCGTCTCAGCTTATCAGGTTAGTGTGAAGTCCGTGCTGTCGAGATCAGCGCCGTCAACATTGAGCAGTTCAATTTCTGCATCGGCAACCATATCCCCATCGCTATCGATCTCGAGAATTTTCGTTGCGCTATTAAAGCGTCCCGATGCACCGCCGCCTGAGAACGCGTTTGTTTCATCACCAAGATACGTGAATGAAACAACACTTGAGAACTCAATCGTATCAGCACTGCCCGACGTATTGTCGGCCTCGAAGTCCTGGATGATATCACGGTTACCTGCACCGATGCCCGTGTCAACTGCGCTAAGGTCGATAATGTAATTATCCGTACCGCCCTTACCAAACATGGTATCAGCACCAGTGCCACCGATCATAACGTCGCTGCCACCTTCGCCTTGCAGGTTATCATTACCGGCACCGCAGTCGAGCGTGTCGCCACCGCTACCGCTAAGTAATGTGTCGTTACCTGCTTCACCGAAGATCATATCGGCACCTTCTTGACCGATCAGGATATCACTGCCTTCACCGCCATGAAGCGTGCCTTTACCTTAACCGCCTATTAATACGTCAACGCCATTGTCACCAAACAGGGTGTCGTTACCATTTTCGCCGCGCAGTGTATCATTGTCATCACCGCCATGAAGGGTGTCGTTATCATCGCCACCATAAAGAATGTCGTTGCCGGAATCTCCGAACATCTCGTCTTTACCAACACCACCCCAGATACGGTCATCAAGAGCACCGCCATGGATTTCGTCGTTGCCTTCGTCACCATATAGGAAGTCGCTAGAGGCACCGCCTGTGATGTAGTTGTTACCATCGCCGCCACTCAAGGTGTCTTCACCGTCACCACCCGTCAGAGTGTCGCCGCCGCCGCCGTTAAGCGTGTTGTTATCAAGACCGCCAATGATTGTGTCGCTACCGAGGCCGCCGTCGATGATATCGTCACCGTCGCCGCCATCGATGACATCGTTACCGTTGTCACCATTGAGGATGTCATTACCAGCACCGCCCATAAGCACGTCGTCGTCACCGCCACCATTTAAGGTATCGTCGCCGTCGCCACCGTTAAGAACATCTTTGCCAGTGC
>DGOK01000140.1:15516-45753 GCA_002389385.1 Rhodospirillaceae bacterium UBA4468
AGAATGTCGTTACCTACACCACCATCAAGGATATCGTTGCCTGTACCACCATCCAACTGATCGTCGCCGTAGCCACCAATCAACTCGTCATCGCCATCTTCGCCAAACAATACATCGTTGTCAGCGTCTACAGCGAGATATGCCTCGGTGATAGGTGCAAAGGACAGGTCAATAACAACATCGTTGAAATCATTGTCGCTATAGCTGCTTGGCAAATCTTCAAAGCTAAGGCGAAGACCGCCTTCTTCGTTGCTTGATGACATCACATGAACAGTATCATCATCGTTCAGTGCAATGTTCGCGCCTTCAGCTACTGAATGGTAGACGTCGCCACGGACGTCACGGGTCCAGCCCCAGTTATTTACATAAACAAGCTCAGGTGCATCGCTGCCGACAGTCGCAGGTGAGACGTCCGCATTACGGAACTCGAAATGTCCGTTCTGCATATAGTTGAGATAATTTCTCGATGCGCCATTTGCGATGATAAATGTGCCGAAGCTCTCACCAACACCAAGATCAAGGTCAACGGACGTTCCTGCGTCAGTGCCGCCCCAATTGCTAATGGAAGCATTTTTAAAGATGATGTTCACATCAGAAATTGTGCTATCAGCACCAATTTTGTACATGCCAACTGTGTTACGGTAGCCAGCGCTTTCGCCAACAAACGTCATCGATACCTGATGATCACTCTCAAGATTGAAGTGATCAGGATCAATACCCAAAGTCGTAGTATCGCTAAGGCTTGAAAGGTCATGCTCAATCACGCGCTCGCGCTCAACAAGAACTTCGCCCTCTGCGCCACCGATCAGTGTGTCATTACCTGCGCCGCCAGAAAGCGTGTCGTCACCGGTGTTACCATTAATTGTGTCGTCAAGATCGCAACCTTGGACAACGTCGTTGCCGCCAAGTGCGTCATAAGCTTCGCCAGAACCATAATCGGGATCATCATCAGCAAGCACGACGGTGTCATCGTTTTCTGTGAACAATGGTGGAGGTGAAATCGCTGTGACGTTAATGTCGTCCAAAAACCCACCACGACCGTCATCACGGCCGACAGCACGGAATTCAAGGCGTGTTGTATCGCCAGCGCCTTCAAGTTCGTATGTGAATGTTTGCCAATCGACAGTACGACCGCCATTTCCAGTAATCGTATCAATGACGACACCATTCCAGATGACTTCGATACCATTGGAATCAGCGCGGCTGTAAGGCGGAGGAGAATATTGGAATAAAACCGAAAAGGTACCTGTGCCTGATGTCGGTACTTCCTGGAAGATTGAAGAGTTCGTATCACGAGCACCGCTACCGTCTAATTCGATATGGCGACGGCCTGCTGCGGACTTTGTCCACCAGCTGCTGCTTTTGATATCCGGGCCCGGGCCATCAGACGTTTGCCAGCCTGTGAGTTCGGCGTTGTGATGATGACGCCTACGGCTATGGCCGCTGTTCGTGTAGGTTACATCTTCAAAACTACCGTTTTATATCAAGTTTACACCGTAAACTGGGTCATCCATTGCTCATCAACCCTTCAAAAATTCAATTCGTCCGAAGCCGATTGGCAGCGGACGGTTTAGTTAGATAATATTTCTGATGGTGAACCTAGGGTTGGAACCTGATCTCAGCCTGACAAGTTGTCAGCATTTTATGAAAGTTTTAAGTCAATTGCCTGTGAGCGTTAGCATTACAAATCATACTTTCATAGATCCAGTCCTAAAACAGCAATGCAGCAGATACGTTCAAGCACCTAAGGCATTGCAACCATTATATCTAAAGGGAAATGGTCTGACCCTCCGGATGGACCAAGTTTAACCTGAACGCTTATCTTCCCTTTGGTAAGAACGTGATCTATCGGGATACCAAATTTGCCCAATACTGTCGGCCAAGTTGCAAACCATGCCTTATCTGGTTGCTCTGTCTCCGTTTCAGAGAGAAACGTATTAAATGCAGCAGACATTGGCGTTGCATTCATATCGCCAACCAGCAAAAACGGCACGTTGAATGAAGCTGTGATTTTTCCAAGCTCTTTGGCTTGGCGATTTTGCCGCATCGCCCCATCTTCATCGGTAGCCTTGCGCATGTGAACGGCAACAGTTGCGAATGGACCAGATCCGTTAACGCTATCAAACTGCGCCCAAATTACGGGCGGTGTATCAGAAACAAGTTTTTTCGTCTGAACACTTTTCCACGGATGCTTGGATAACAAAGAGATCGCACAACCAACATTATCACATTCTGGATTGTGGAATTGATAAGGGTATATGTCTTGGAGAGACGCCATGCCTTCACGCCATATTTCAGTTGGCTCGGCAATGACAACAATATCCGCATTTGCTTGCTGTAAATACTTGATCCCAAGATCTACTTCATTATTTGTATAGTGAATATTCCATGCAACGAGTTTAACGTTCGCATTTTCAACGCTTTCTGATGAGGCCAGAAAGTAAGGCAGAACTACAATCGCGTTTACAAGAATAACGATGAAATTTACAGCGAAGAGTGCGCCTTTTTGGCGAACAAGCCACGTTGCGCAAACGCCCAACACGCCAGCCAACATCATATGCAGATAAAAATGTGCGAACAGGTCTAGCCACCATGCCATAGAGCCAAACAAACCAAAAAGAGTTCCTGTGGCGTTGATCGCGGTGCAAACGACGAGCAAATAGAAGAAATACTTACGCATTTGCGTTCATGCCCCGCCGTTCTCGCAAATGAAAGTCAAATCTCAGTCTGATTAAGGCCAAACGCGCACTGCTTCTTTTTCGTTAATCCGAGAGACACGATCCGATACGAGTCAGCAATATAGGATTTAACTCTTCATCAGACAAACCCGGCTTATCGTAATGTTGTACCCACTTCATGCCGCGTGACGCTAGGTAAGGCGCAGGCCTTAGCCCAGGTTGATCTTTAAGCATCTCGTAAGCGATATCAGACACCTTGAAAGTGATGCCTGGCTCAGTTTCTTGCTGCCACCCACCGATTGCAAAAACCTTATCAACAACCTTCCATATGTCAGCCCCTCCCCACTGAACGACATGCGATGTGGCCTTGAATGATCCGCAATAAGCATTGAACTCTTCGTACTTCAAAAACTGACCTTCCATATCTTGAGATGATGTATATTTATCAAACCATAATTGACGTATATTAACCTATTGTATTTTAAGGGAATTATTCAATTCTTTGATGCGTGGAATTGCCGCATCCAAATGATCATACAATTTGTTATTTGCGCGACTTAAACTTGAATTGTGAAACAGTCACATATTGTTCCAGTTTGCTATGTCTTGCCGCAAATAGAACAACATCGTAGAGGAGTGTCTCACCTATTTATGTTCAGTCCAGAATCAAATCAGGTTATCCCAAATTGGATAGGAATGTTGTAGGCGTTCGCGCCTGCATCATTTACATCAGAACTACTCTAAATGAACTCGCCTAAAGCTCGCCTAAAGAAAGAATATAATGCCTCCTCTCGCAGCCGCTAACGGATTGACCAATCATCGCGCGTCTAAACGAGATGATTTTTTTCATTCAGCAGAGGCAATGTTGGGGATCGTCTCGCAGATTGATCAAATTTTCACTGATCAAAAAAGTTATCATTTGATGACAACAATCGCGATTTTATTCTGCTCTCAAAAGCAAGGGTACGACATCGATATTTAGGCATTTGCCGCTGCCTTGGACGTCCCTCGTACAAGTGCGCATCGGTTGTTACAAGATTGGCAACGCCAGAACGTTCTCACGCTTAAAAAGGATGGTCGCAAGACAACGATCCATCTCACAGCAGGGTCATTAGACCGTTTGGTGAATTTTCTGGATTATTTTATGACGACAACGGCAAGTATTCATAAAAAAGACAAATGACGCTAAAGCGTCGACCGAAGCCGACTAACCCGCATCAAATTCTGTATGATAATCTATCAGTCGCTGTACTTCATTCTTTGCACCAATGATCACGGGGACCCGTTGATGAAGGCCTGTTGGCTGAACATCAAGAATACGCTCACGACCGGTTGATGCCATGCCGCCAGCTTGTTCAACAATAAATGACATGGGGTTCGCTTCGTAAAGCAAACGAAGACGTCCACCCTTCTCGCGAATTTTTTCGTCGATCGGGTACATGAAGATACCGCCGCGTGTGATGATCCGGTGAACATCAGCGACCATCGCAGCAACCCAACGCATATTGAAATTCTTTCCGCGAGGCCCTTCCGTGCCATCCAGGCACTCATCGATGTAACGTTTTACCGGAGGCTCCCAGAAGCGCTGATTAGATGCATTAATCGCAAATTCCTGCGTGTCTTCTGGAATTGTCATATTTGAATGCGTTAGAACAAACTCACCGATTTCAGGGTTCAACGTGAAACCGTTAACACCATTACCTGTGGTTAAGACCATCATGGTCGCTGGGCCAAAAAGCACATATCCAGCACAGAGCTGGTCGGCGCCTTTTTGCATGAAATCGTTGGTCAGATCTGCATCATGCTCATCGGGAATTTTACAAATTGAAAAAATTGTGCCCATGGGGCCGTTCACTTCAATATTCGACGAGCCATCAAGGGGATCAAAAATCAGCAGGTAATTACCGCGTTGAAGCTTGTTTGGAACGGGATAAACGTCGACCATTTCTTCCGATGCCATCGCAAAGAGCTGCCCGCCCTGCTCGCACCAGTTAATCGCCAGTTCATTGGACAAGACATCCAATTGCTTTTGGGATTCATCTTGAATATTGATGCCAACGGCTGCACCAAGGTCGCCAGATAACGCACCGCGCCTTACCAAGTTAGCGATGCCTTTACATGCTGATGACACGTCATCAAGTAGGAGTGTAAATTCACCTGTTGTACCGGTGATCTGCGTCTGTTGACGCATAATGAAATGCTTTAATGTCTCGCGATACTTCACGCTATCCCCCAATAACCATTATGACCTTGTGAGCCAAAGCTCAGCATGCCTTAAAACGTTGATTAGCATAGCCATAACGGAACGCCAACGCGGATTTGACGATTTTTATACGTCTAGAATATCAACCGTAACGCCAGCTTCTTCAAACATCTGCGATGAAATCTTGAATTGCGTTTTCCAAGGTTCTTTTGATGTGTCGGGCGTTGGTGAAACAATTCGCTTAATCCCGGCCTGAATGATCAAGACGGCACACCGTGCACAGGGCGGCAAAGGTGTAACATAAAGCGTGCAGCCATCAGCCTGGTTGCCCGCAAACATCAATGCATTGGTTTCAGCGTGAACAACCATTTCATACTTGATGGAGCGGTCTTCCAGACGATCAGCAGTATCCTGAACTCCGAATGGAAACCCATTAAAGCCCGTAGACACGACCCGCTTATTGCGAGGATCAACAATTGCGGCGCCAACTTTAGTCGAAGGATCTTTGGACCATTGGGCAATAAAACCCGCCAACTCCATAAAACGTTTGTCCCATTTCGCGTTGTGGATCTCTAAATTATTAGACGTCATTTTTATCGTTCCCCATCTTCTGCTCCGCCGAGCGCCAATGCTGCGTCTTCAAGATGAAACTTAACACGTGTTCGCCCCTGCCAGGTATCAGCTTTTAAGCGACCCGCCGCATGAATAGTCTGATCACGTGATGACAACAGTAGATCACCAAGTGGCGTGCCGACAACGCGGAACGCAATCCCCTCCAACGTTCCACCACCAGAACTCGCTGCCAGAGAGAAACGGATATGATCTTTGCCAACAATATCGGAAAATGTAAGGCGTGCTGCCTTCAGAGCAAACCGAGGTTCCGGGTTGCCTGGACCGAATGGGGCTAACCTGGATACTTCTTCAGCTAATTCAACGGTTGCACCACGAATAGATAGCGCGCCTTCTAGGCGTAAATCCGGGCTTACAGCCCCGCCGCCACTTTGTTGTTCAACACGCTCATCAAGAAATGCGCGAAAATCATTCAGACCTTCGGTTGCCAATGAGAATCCTGCGGCCATCGCATGGCCACCACCTTTGATCAGAAAGCCTTTCTGTCTGGCAGCAATGACGGCTACGCCAAGATCAACACCGATCACAGACCGACCCGACCCCGTACCCTCAGCACCGTTCAATGCAATCACACAGGCAGGCCGGCTATAACGTTCGACAAGTCGGCTCGCAACAATTCCAACCACGCCCGGATGCCATCCTTCATCAGCGACAACAACGACAGACCCCAGTTCCTTCATCGCTTCGACTTGTTGTAGAGCCCCTTCGAAAACTGCCGCTTCGATATCACGGCGCTCGCCATTCAAGATATCAAGCCGCGTCGCAATGGCAGATGCTTTTGCCGTGTCATTGGTGCGCAAGAGATCAGCACCTAGACCGGCCTCGCCAATACGACCACCTGCATTGATCCGAGGACCAAGCACAAATCCCAAATGATAGGCTTCGGGCGCAGAATTTATACCGGCGATATCGCCTAAGGCCCGCAAGCCAATATTATCCCGCTTGGCCATAACTTTGAGGCCCTGCACGACAAAGGCGCGGTTAATTCCCTCAAGCTTCATGACATCACAGACGGTGCCTAAAGCCACGAGATCAAGCCATCTTGTGAGCACAGGCTCAGTTCGGCCATCCGTCCAAAACCCACGCTGACGCAAGCTTCTGTTCGTAGCAATGGCCAACATGAATGCAAGGCCTGCTGTACATAAGTGGCCGTATACACGGTCCTCATCCATCCGGTTTGGATTAACGAGAGCATAGACGTCAGGAAGCTGGCTTTCCGCCTCATGGTGGTCAATGACGAGAATTTCGAGCCCCTCGTCCTTGCCTGCTTTAAGTGAGTCGAATGCCGTTGTGCCGCAATCAAGCATGAGCACAACTTTTGCATCTTGTTCTGCAAGCTTCTTCATCGCACTTGCGGATGGTCCATACCCTTCTTTGATCCGGTCCGGGATATAGACGATAGGTTCGGTGCCACAAGCCCGAAGGAAGCGCGCTAAAACAGCCGATGATGTTGCGCCATCAACATCATAATCGGCAAAAATAGCGATTTTCTCGTTCGCTTGAATAGCATCTGCGAGGCGGTCTGCTGCCTTGTCCATATCGACAAATCGGCTGGGATCCGGCAGCAAGTCTTTGAGCGTTGGTGACAGGAACTTCTCGGCATCATCAATGCCGATGCCACGCCCTGCAAGAACACGTGCAACAATATCGGGAAGCCCTAAAGCCTGAGACATGGCCAAGGCTGCGCGTTCATCTGTTTCGCGCATAACCCACTTACGACCCAGGGCAGAATGTGTAACACCAGCAAAAGCTGGCTTAGCATTCACGTCCAGGAGCTTGGGGTCAGCCGACTGGAGGTCGGCGGGTGAAGTCATGATTTGCCTCGATAACCCGGTACGTACCGGTTAATGAACGAACGACAAGGGATTGGCTTATTGCACCGCCTGGTAAACTGCGAATACCATTTAACATAGGCCCGTAAGTCACTCCAGTTGCAGCAAAAGTTACACTTCCACTTGCCATGTCTTGTTCGGTATAAACTTTATCAAAATCTTCGATTCCAACATCATGTGCGATCTTTCGGTCTTCATCACGACGTGCAAATAAACGTCCCTGCATTTGTCCGCCAAAGCCTCGAAGGCCAGCTGCAGCAAGCACGCCTTGGGGTGCGCCACCAATGCCTAAATACATATCGACCCCGCCCTCAGGTAATGCGGCGGCCATAGCACCTGCCACGTCACCACCAAGGATCAAACGAACACGTGCGCCTGCCTCCCTGACCTTTTCCAAAAGTGAACCGTGCCGGGGCCTATCTAGCATACAAACAACCAGGTCTGATACAGGGACAGATTTTGCGTCTGCTAAAGCTTTAAGGTTTTCTTCGGGGCTGCGGTCTATGTCGACCAGTCCCAATGGGAGCCCGGGGCCAATCGCGATTTTGTCCATATAAATATCGGGGACTTTGAGAAACGCACCACCTTCTACCATGGCGGCTGTTGATGTCGCATTCGGTCCACCACGTGCTACGATGCTGGCGCCTTCAAGGGCAACGATCGCAACGTCAACGTTTGGCCCCTCGCCTGTCCCAACGGTTTCGTTTAAAAAGAACTTTTCAGCTTCACCCTCGCGCCCTTCGCCAACACAAATAGTGCCATTGATGGCCAAGCTACCGAGCAATTCATGCGCAGCGCCAATCGCGGCTTGGTCTGCTTGCATGTGGTCACCGGAGCCCATATGTCTCCAGGCAGCCAAAGCCGCAGCTTCGGTGACACGCACCAGTTCCAAGGATAAATTTCGATCTTTTGCAGCAGGTTCAGACATAATAATTCTTTATCGCTATCAGTGTTTTAAAAAAGCACCAACCGAGATAATCCCGATAATATTAGGCACATAAAGCGCTTACAAAGATGCTATACTGGGAATTCAGCCAATACCACCGTGAATGACACGATGCTGGCGGCTTAGAACTCTTCGATTCTAATGACCACCGGAGGCTCAACAACAGCGCCAATCTTGCTGATTTGATCGACAGCACGGCGCATGGCGGCTTCTTCGGTCTCGTGCAATGTCATAACAACCGGCACAATTTGATTTGGGTCACGTGATCTTTGTAAGACCGATTCCATAGAGACCTTATGATCTGTCAGCGCACGCGCGATATCTGCAAGCACACCAGATTCGTCAACCACATTGAAGCGCACGTAATACGCACCTTTATGATGATTCATTCCACGTGTTGGAACGGCCTCTAATTCAGTCGCTGGGATACCAAATAATGGAACACGATGCCCGCGGGCAATATCAATCACGTCGGCAATCACAGCAGATGCCGTTGGTCCACCACCTGCACCCCGCCCTTCATGAAGGACTGAGACGACAAAGTCTCCATCAGCAACAACGGCATTGAATGAGCCTTCAACATGATTGATGGGTGCATCAATAGGCACCATGCAGGCGTGCACGCGCTGCTCTATTTCATCACCATTCTTTGAGGCGATGCCGAGCAACTTAATCCCAAAGCCCAGCTCCTCAGCGAATTCAATATCAATCGGTGCAATCTCACGGATGCCTTCGACATAGATACCTTCGAAATCGACTTTTGTGCCAAAGGAAATCGCCGATAGAATAGCCAGTTTGTGGGCTGTATCGATACCGTCCACATCAAACGTCGGATCAGCTTCGGCATAACCCAGCTTTTGCGCTTCCAAAAGAACATCATCGAACGTGCGGCCTGTGTCGCGCATTTCAGTAAGGATGTAGTTACACGTGCCATTGAGGATGCCGTAAACTCTGGAAATCTGATTTCCGGCTAAACCTTCGCGTAAGGCTTTCAAGATTGGAATACCGCCGGCAACGGCTGCTTCACAGTAAATGGCAGCGCCTGATTTCTCAGCGATCTCGGCTAATGCTGTACCATGATGGGCAATCAGCGCCTTGTTTGCTGTGACGATGTGCTTCCCAGCAGCGAGTGCCTTTTCAGCGAGTACCTTTGCAATACCGTCAGACCCACCAATAAGCTCGATAACCAAATCAATGTCGTCGGCATCTGCCATCTCAGCAGAGTCATCGCACCAACGGTAAGATGAGATATCGATACCACGGTCCAAAGTGCGAGAACGCGCAGACACAGCAACAATTTTAATCGGACGTCCTGCCCGCTTTGCGAGCAGCTCTTTATGCTGCTCAATGACTTGAACGGTGCTTACACCAACCGTTCCAAGTCCTGCGATACCAATACGAAGTGCGTTCATGACGCGTCCTTTATTATAATTTAATGAGGTGCATCGGCGTTAACGCCGTGTGCAAGAAGAAAGTTTTTAATATTACGAACAGCTTGGCGAATACGTTGCCCATTCTCAACAAGCCCAATTCTCACAAAACCATCGCCATGCTCACCAAAACCAATACCTGGTGCAACGGCAACGTCAGCTTCACTAAGGAGTAACTTTGAGAACTCAATAGAGCCCATTTCTTTAAATGCGGGTGGGATGGGAGCCCAGGCAAACATGGTCGCAGGTGGTGATGGAATGTCCCATCCCGCAGCACCAAGACCTTCAATCATGATATCACGGCGTTCTTTGTAAATACCGCGGAATTCATCAATGCAATCTTGTGGACCATTCAAAGCCGCCGTGGCTGCAACCTGGATTGGTGTAAATGCACCATAATCCAAATAGGACTTAACCCGGGCCAGGGCAGCAATAAGCTCTTTATTTCCAACCGCAAAACCAATGCGCCAACCAGGCATCGAATAGGTTTTACTTATCGACGTAAATTCGACAGCGATGTCCCACGCCTTTGGTAGCTCGAGAATAGATGGCGGTGGGTTATCGTCGAAATAGATATCGGCGTATGCCAGATCGGACAGAATATAAATGCCGTGAAAGCGGCAAAAATCAACAACCTCAGCATAGAAGTCGAGGGTTGCAAGCTCAGCCGTTGGATTGTTTGGATAATTCAATACGACGGCCGTTGGCTTTGGCACGCTGTGTTGAACCGCACGATCAAGTGCCGCCATAAATTCAGGGCCTGGCTTTACTGGAATTGAGCGCGCGGACGCACCGGCAATGATAAAGCCGAACTGATGAATTGGATAACTTGGATTTGGCACAAGGATGACATCACCTGGACTGGTAATAGCCTGGGATAAGTTCGCTAATCCCTCTTTAGAGCCAAGCGTGACGATCGCCTGTGTCTCTGGATTAACGGAGACACCAAAGCGACGTTCATAATACCCTGAAACCGCTTTTCGTAAGCCCGGAATACCACGGGAATTCGAATACCGATGAGTCTTTGGGTTATCAATTGTTTCTTTGAGCTTCTCGACAACATGCGCGGGAGTCGGCAAGTCAGGATTGCCCATGCCAAAATCGATAATATCGGCACCATTCGCACGTGCCTTGGCCTTCATGTCATTTACCTCGGCAAAGACATAAGGTGGCAGTCGTCTAATCTTATAAAAATCTCTATTCATGGGCGCCTTACATCACAGATAGGGCCGTCTCAAACAAGTCTGAAGATCGTCACGACACTAGTTGGAAAGGTAAATTTCGGTACGGCGATTGCCAGCTTCACCAGAAGGCATAACTTCCAGGTACACAGGGTGATTGTCACCAACGGCGGCTGTCAGGATCATCTCAGATGAAATGCCCATGCGCTTAAGCTCAGTGGCCACTTGACTCGCACGTTTTTCAGAGACTTTGAAGTTCGTCCGTTTTTGAACAGAAGGGTCCATATTTCTCGTACGTGCACTTGCATGACCAATCACACGAACGACGCTGCCATTCTTGCGTTGAATACGCGCAACATCGGCAAGGATTTTACGATCCGTCGCATCCAGTCCAGCTGAGCCATTTCTAAATAGAATTGTTGCAACTTTTGTTGAAGCAGCAGGCAACGGCAATGCACCGTTGTTGCTAACTGGACCCTGAATAAGAGATGCAATTTGTTGGTTACCAGCTTGAAGTTGGAAACCCTGCGTTGATATAGAAGATGTCTCAATGCCACCTGATGAGATGATAACAGTCTGTTGCCCCTGACTATTCGATGTCAGGTCAGATGGAAGGAGTGAGCCTTGATCAGCTGCACGCGCTTGAATTTCAGCTAATTGCTGTACCAGACGATCACGCATACCAGGATCAACGCCATAAGACGGATCAGGTGCTGCGGCAGCGGCTGTTGCAGTTGGTGAAGGCGCTACAGGTGCTGGTGCCGGAGCTACAGCTGTTTGCGCGACGGGTGCAGGTGTGGCTTTGGCAGTAGCTACAGGCGTTGCAGGCATAGGCGCAGGTGCAACCTGTTGTGCCGTGATTTGCGGTGCAGCCGGTGCTTTATCTTCAGCATAAAGAGAGTTTTGCGCACCATCACTTTGACGTTGAACACTGTCAGCATACTTGTGACCAGCTGTATCAGCAGATAATCCAGCTGTCGCTTTTTTACGCTGCGCCATTTGGTCATCAATACGTGCGAGATTCGGCGTTGCACCTTCAGCGCCAGGAGGTGGTGTGCCTCGGTCGCTCTGCAACGTGTTTCCATCTGCATCCTTCTGTTCGGCATTATCGTCACCGGTCACAAAGTCAGATGTGGTTTTGTACCATTCAACAGGATTAATCGCATCGGGCACTTTTGTACACGCGCTCACGAGCATCACACTACTCAATACAGTAGCTAACCCCAGGTATTTCGGTTGGGGAAAAACAATCCCAGTTTTCAGCATCATTTTCTTCGCGCCCATAATTTCCTCGTCGTTCCCTGCTTTTGCAGTTGCTCAACTGCTTAATATGAATGCTCGTTGAACACTCTTACCGTTATTGAAGCCGTATTCGTCAATTGTCGCAAGAATTTACATTGCCCGCAAAGCGTTAAATGTTTACAAACATCGAATTATATTGCGCTGCACAAATTATTTGTCAAATGGGCCTATTCGGTCGCATGCATCAATAACAGCGCAAAAATAATTACGAATATGTGGTGGGTACCACGTTTATTATAGATTTCAAAGGTTTCCGAAAGGTTTTGAAAAATGACTGAGCAATCAAAACAGAAGCTAGATGACATTGATGAAACACAGATTTCGAAAACAATGACGGATATTGCTGAGCGCTCGCAACGTCTGGTTCAAGACTTTTTGAGCAAAAATGCTCAACCCGGCAACGCATCTGTTGGCATGGACGACCCGATGAACATCGGTAACGCATTCATGGAGATGACGACCAAAATGATGACCAATCCCCACAAGATGGTCGAAGCCAATATGAACCTTTGGCAAGATTACATGAAGCTTTGGCAGAACACTGCAAGCCGCATGATGGGCCAGGAACAAGAGCCAATCGTCGAGCCTGAGCATGATGATCGCCGCTTCAAAGGTGAAGCTTGGGAATCAGATGTATTTGATTTCATTAAACAATCTTATCTTTTGACGTCAAACTGGATAGAATCATCCGTAAGCGACGTTGAAGGTCTTGATAACAAAATACAAAAGAAAGTCGAGTTCTTCACAAAGCAATATGTTGATGCCCTTTCACCAACAAACTTTGTCATGACGAACCCTGAAGTCCTAAAAGCCACCATGGAAAGCCGCGGCGAGAATCTTGTTAACGGCCTGCGCAATCTTTTAGAAGATATGGGAAGTGGTGACGGTAAACTAAAAATCAAGATGTCAGATGCTGACGATTTTGAAGTTGGTGAGAACGTCGCAACTACACCAGGCAAAGTTGTTTATCGCAACGATCTGATGGAATTGATCCAGTACACACCAACAACTAAGAAAGTTTCCAAAACACCGTTGCTGATCTGCCCACCTTGGATCAACAAGTTCTACATCCTCGATTTGCGCGAAAAGAACTCGTACATCAAGTGGGCTGTCGAACAGGGAAATACTGTCTTTGTCATTTCATGGGTAAACCCAGATCGCAAATTGGCAATGAAGACGTTCGGCGATTACATGCACGAAGGTCCAATTGCTGCGATTTACGCAATCAAAAAAGCCACAGGCGAAGACAATGTGAACGCCATTGGTTATTGCATTGGCGGCACATTGCTGGCGACGTCACTGGCCTACATGGCCGCTAAAAAGATCGATAGCGTAAAATCAGCAACATTCTTCACAACCATGGTAGATTTTGAAGAGTCTGGCGATTTGGGCGTCTTCATCGATGAGACATCATTGTCGAACCTCGAAGAAAAAATGAATGAACGCGGATATCTTGAAGGTAACGAGATGGCCTCGACCTTTAATATGATGAAGTCTAACGATTTAATCTGGTCATTCGTCGTGAATAACTACTTGCTCGGCAAAGACCCCTTCCCATTTGATCTTCTTTACTGGAACTCGGACTCAACCCGCATGCCAGCTGCAATGCACAGCTTCTATCTGCGCAACATGTATCTGGACAACAAGCTGGTCGAACCGGGTGGCATCGAGATTGATGGCGTGAAGATTAACCTCCGCGATATCAACGTTCCGACTTACATTATTTCGACCCGTGAAGATCACATTGCACCTTGGAAACCAACCTACAAGGCAACGCAGCTTTATAAGGGTGATATTCGCTTCGTGCTTTCTGCATCCGGTCACATTGCTGGTGTCGTTAACCCACCCGCAGCTGAAAAATACTGCTTCTGGACCAATGACAAGACCCCTGCAGACCCTGAACAGTGGCTTGCAGGCTCAGTTCAGCACGAAGGTTCGTGGTGGACGGATTGGGACAAGTGGATCAAGAAACAGAACGGCAAGGCCTTGATTGATGCCCGTGCACCGGGCGATGGCAAACTCAAAGTCCTTTGCGACGCACCTGGCACCTATGTGTCTATGAAGGCCGAAGGATAAGCTTATTCGTATTTAATCGTCGTCCTGAATACTGTTCAGGGCGACGATTAAATCATTTGCGCAAAGCCGCGATGATCTTTGCCAGTTTTTTAACACTCTGAACAATGTCTCGTTCTTCGACGCCCGCGTATCCAAGCACCAATCCATTTCGATCCGATTTTCCCAGATAAAACTCACTTAACTGGAAAAGGGTTAACTTGTGTTTCGCTGCCTGCTCAGCAATCTTGGCGTCCACCAATCCACATTCAGGCCTGATGTGCGCAACGATGTGCATGCCGGCATCGTCTGGCGCGATCTCTAATACGTCATTCAAGTGGAGCTTGATCGCGTCCAATAATGTCTGTTGTCGATCTGCATAAAGTGAACGCATACGCCGTATGTGTTGGGCAAAATGGCCGCTTTCAATGAATTCCGTCAGGACAGGCTGCATCACGATTGCTGTCTGATCATCAAGCGATCGACGAATATCTATCATGGGCTGAGCAAGGCCCTTTGGCACCACCATGTAGCCCATCCTGACTGCGGGAAACATCACTTTTGAGAACGTGCTGACATAGATCACTCGTCCTTTGGTATCCAATCCCTGCAATGCCGACAAAGGACGACCGGCATAACGGTATTCACTGTCGTAATTATCTTCTAGAATCCAGGCATTATTCTCACCAGCCCACTTAAGCAACTCAAGCCGGCGCGATAGGCTCATCATAGCCCCCAAAGGATATTGATGCGACGGCGTCACCACGGCCATGCGGGACCCGGGCGCTTGGCGAACCCCTTCAACAACAACAAGCACCTGCTCATCCACGGGTAACGGCACAAGCTCGTCACCTGCAGCCATCAACACGCCTTTAATACCTGCATACCCCGGATCTTCGATCCAGACCTTGTCACCGGCATTCAAAAGTGCGCGGGCAATCAGGTCGATAGCTTGCTGGGCGCCAGATGTAATGATGACCTGATCAGCATCGCATACAAGTCCACGTAAGGCGCAGAGATAGTCCACTATCGCAATTCTGAGGGGCTCATGCCCGCTGACTTCGCCATAAGAAACGAGTGAACGCGGTGGATTTCGCCATAGCTTAGCAATCATCCGGCTCCAGTTATTCCAAGGAAACCTCGTGATTTCTGGTATACCGGGGCGGAATGCATGCCCAGATGTGTCGCGCCTGACCCGGGATTTCGCCTTTAATAACGCATTCCCTTTGATTGAAAGTGACGTAACGAGATCAAAATGCAGTTCATCACGATTTTTTGGTGATGCGCGCGCTGCTAAAACATCTTCGGGTAATATCCTGGATACTTGTGTCCCAGAGCCGATTTGCCCTTTGGTGTATCCTTCAGCAAATAATTGATCAAAGGCCGAAAGGACTGTGTTTCTTAAACCTTGAGTTCGTCCGCCAATGCACGTGTTGAAGGCAAGCGCCGTCCCGGAGACAAACGACCACCCAAAATGGCATCGCATATCGACGATACATCGGTACGGGACTTTGTCGGTCCACGGAAACCATCAGCAAAGGTGCGCGATCAGCGGCTTATGGCATCACATCTTCCAAGTGGTTCCTTTATAATTGTGAAAACGGTACTTTTGAAAAGGCCAATTCATGTTATTAAAACAATATAATTACTTATGGAGTTTACCTGATGAACGTCACGATCCGTCACATTAATCAAAATGACGAAACCCGCTGGAAAGACCTCTGTAAGGGCTATCGCACGTTTTATAAATACGCTGTCGATGCCACACAAGCAGATGCCCTTTGGGAACGGTTTGATGGCAGACAGTGATGTGCATGGTTTGGCCGCTGATAACAGCGATGGCCTCATGGTGGGCTTCACGCATTACCTGTTTCATGCCACCACGGGTGATGTTCGCAATAAATGTTATTTGCAGGATCTATACGTCGACACGGAACTACGGGTATCTGGCGCAGGTCGCGCATTGATCGAAGCGGTGTATAAGAAAGGTGATGAGGCGAATGTCAGTGAAGTCTACTGGATGACACAGAAATTCAATAGTGTCGCTTGCGTTCTTTACGACCGGGTTGGTCAGCAAACGCCGTTCATTAAATACCGCAGACCTGTTTAAGCCCCTCAACCGCCGCTTTACGTCGACCTCTCCCCAAGGAAAGGTGATTACCCTTCACGTGCCGCTTAGGCTTAGAGGGTTTTGAGGAGTTCTTCGGCGGCTTGTCTTGGGGATTTATCTCCGGCGAGCGCACTCTCAACGGCCTTGGACATAGAATCACCCTGCGTGATCCGCTGTCGCAGTAAATCTTCGGCCGTTTTGACAATCCGTGTTTCGAGAATCTGGCGGCGACGTATGACCCGTTCGCCACTTTCAACGAGATGAATACGATGATTATTTAGCGCGTCATTCAACTCGTCTATGCCAAGGTTGGTTTCTGCGCTGGTCCTCAACACGGGGACCTCCCAGCCAAGATGATTTCTGGCCGTAGAGCCTAGATGCAGCATGGATTTGAGATCTGCAACCGTTCGGCTGGACTCGTCTTTGTCACACTTAGACACGACGTGGATATCGGCGATCTCAAGCACGCCCGCCTTGATGGCTTGAATGCCATCCCCAAGTCCAGGGGCAGAAAGGACCAATACAGTCTCAGCGGCACCGGCAATATCGACTTCGTCTTGTCCGACACCAACTGTTTCAATCAAAACAACGTCAAAACCTGCAGCATCCAGAATATCAACAGTATCCATGGCTGCTCGGGCCAGTCCACCCAATGCGCCCCGCGTCGCAAGGGAGCGAATAAACACCCCCTCGTCCGTCGCCAGGTCACTCATACGCACACGATCACCAAGGATGGCGCCGCCAGAATATGGGCTCGAAGGATCAACAGCGACAATGCCGACCGTACGACCGTCTGCACGAAACCGCTTAGCCATCGCGTGCACCAAGGTGGATTTTCCGGACCCCGGCACACCGGTTAAGCCAATGACATGAGCACGACCAGCATTCTTGTGCACATCAGCCATGATATCGGCAACGTCACCGGGACGCCCTTCAGCACGAGACATCAAGCGCGCGATGGCGAGGGTTTCTCCTGCTAAGATACGGGACAGGATATCGTCATGCCCATCCATACTCAGGTTCTCTCCATCCATTTAGCTAAAGCCGCGTTCACTAGGGCTGGTTGTTCTAGTGTCGGCAGGTGCCCGCTGTTGGGAATTTTTACAAGAACGGCTCCTGGAATTTCTGCCGCCATTTCATCATGCAGCGGTGGCGGTGTCAGTGCATCTTCAGCGCCGCAAAGAACCAAAGTCGGGCATTTAATATCGCTCAAAAGCTCAAGACTATCTGGACGCTTCATAATCGCCGCTTGCTGTCGCATATAAGCTTCGGGGCCGACGTTCATGGCCGAGGCGCGAATGATTGACATGATCTCCGTGTCATTAAGCCGTGATGGATGGACAAATTTCTGGAAATGCTTGGCAATCACGGTCTCAAAATTTCCGCTTCGAACATGCTCAATCAGCTCGCGACGAATATCTAATCTTTCCGACGCGTCGGCGCGTGCAGAGGTATCCAGCAAGGCCAGTCTCGTCACCCGATCAGGCACTTGTTTCATGATTTCAAGCGCGCAGTACCCTCCCATGGAAAGGCCTGCAACCGAGAACTGCTCTGACATTGCGGCGATTGCACGTGACGCCATGCCGCCAAGACTGTCGTCCTGGGTCATGTCCGCAACGACGCAGTCATATTGCGTTGATAGTGCCTCAACCTGATGCGCCCAAAGCGCGGCATCACACAACAAACCGGGTAGAAGAAGAATAGATGTTTTCATATGTTAAATCGTAGATGATGTAGCAAAGATGGAAAAGCCCGGAAGTTATTGACTTAATCCGCGGAAACCATACACTCTGCCCGCCTATTAACATAATGTACGAGATGCACCATTAAGGCCCGAGCGCACAAGCGCAATTGTAACGGCATCTCAGGAAAAACGCTCCCATATGAAATTTACCGATCTCGGTCTTAACGACGAACTCTTACGTGCTGTGCATGAAGCCGGTTACGAAGAACCCACCCCCATTCAAGCGCAAGCCATCCCTGTTGTCCTGATGGGACGCGATGTATTGGGTTGTGCGCAAACAGGAACAGGCAAGACCGCCTCGTTCACGTTGCCCATGATGGAAATCCTAGCATCTGGACGTGCCAAGTCACGTATGCCCCGCTCGCTGATCTTGGAACCGACGCGCGAACTCGCAGCGCAGGTTGCAGATAACTTCGATACTTATGGCAAATACCAGAAGCTGACCAAAGCCCTTCTCATTGGTGGATCATCAATGGAAGAGCAGCTTAAAGTGCTCAACCGTGGCGCTGATGTTTTGATCGCAACACCCGGTCGCTTGCTTGATGTGTTTGAACGCGGCCATCTTCTGATGACTGACGTTAAGGTTCTGGTGATTGACGAAGCTGACCGTATGCTCGACATGGGCTTTATCCCTGATGTTGAGAAAATCGTGAGCCTGTTGTCGCCGATGCGGACAACATTGCTGTTCTCTGCAACGATGCCAAAAGAAATCAAGCGATTGGCTGACAAGTTCCTGACGAACCCAAAAGAGATCACCGTTTCAAAGCCGGCATCGACAGCTGACACAATTACACAGGCGCTAATTAAGCTTCGCGCGCCATCAAAAGCACCGGATGCGGCACAAAAGGTCAAACGCGACCGACTTCGTTCACTTATCGCTGAGCAAGAAGAAATTTCCAATGCCTTGGTGTTCTGTAACCTTAAACGTGACGTTGATGTCGTGTATCGTTCACTTGAAAAGCACGGCCTAAGCGCTGCGCGCCTTCATGGCGATATGGTGCAATCCGTGCGTATGGATACACTCGAGAAATTCAAAAAGAACGAAGTGACAATTCTGGTATGTTCTGATGTCGCCGCGCGTGGACTTGATATCTCAACAGTAAGCCATGTATTCAACTTCGATATCCCGACACATGCAGAAGATTACGTTCACCGGATTGGTCGTACAGGTCGTGCGGGTCGCTCAGGTCGTGCATTTACGTTTGTGATGCCTGAAGATCGTAAATACCTGGAGCAGATCGAAAAGCTTATCGGCAAGCCAATCCCGCTATTGGGTGAAGCTGTTGAAGCACCTGCCAAAACCGATGATGCGAAGGTTGAAAACGCAAAACCTGATAACGCAAAAGCTGATGCGGACACATCTAATACGCTTGCAGAAGCTAAAGGCACTGACGATAAAGACGCGTCTGATAAGCCTAAACGTAGCCGCAGCAGAGGCGGTCGTGGTCGCAAAAAAGCCGAAACGACGACAGAAGATAACGCGAATACGATTAATGATACGCAAGCTGACGCGCAGCCCGTTGAAAAGAAGGCCAAGCAAAAGCCAGAGCGTAAATCTGTGCCAAAGTCTGAGCGCAAGCCTTCACCAAAGCCAAAAAACAACGATAATGATGATATCGGCGCGTCCCCATGGGGCGATAATATGCCAGCATTCCTGTCTCGGAGCGTCGAACTTCCTAAAAGCTAACGAGGTTACATTATGAAAGCTGATATGCTCGGAGCCGCGCGTGCTGCGGCGTCTATCGCGCCAAACCTTCGTGTCGATCTCTATTCAGATACAAACTCCAGGCCGACTCCTGGTATGCGCAAAGCTATATCTGAAGCTGAATGTGGAAACGAGCAAGCACTCGAAGACCCCACGACAAACGCCCTACAAGAACGCGTTGCTGAATTACTCGGTACCGAGTCCGCTGTATTTCTGCCATCTGGCACCATGTGCAACGAAATTGCATATCGTGTCTGGGCACGCCAGGGCGACGCTGTCGTCATGGATAAAACTGGCCACGCATTGTTATTTGAAACGGGTGGTCCAGCAGCCCTTTCCGGCCTAATGATCACAACGATCGATGGCCCTGATGGTATTTTTACAGGCCAGCATGTCCGCGACGTGACTTCAGGTGGTGGTCGTCATGCACCGCGTCCCAAAATTGTTAACATTGAAAACACGTCAAATCTTGGCGGTGGCTGCATTTGGCCGATTGAAACGATTAAAGACGTCGCAGACACGGCGCACAGTATGGATATGATTGCGCACATGGATGGCGCGCGCCTGATGAATGCTGTCGTTGAAAGCGGCATCCCAGCCAGCACCTTTGCATCAAACGTCGATAGTGTCTGGATTGATTTTTCTAAAGGACTTGGATGCCCTATTGGAGGTGTCTTGGCTGGTCCCGCAAATTTCATCGACGAAGCCTTTCGAATTAAACATCAGTTTGGCGGCGCTTTACGTCAATCCGGTATGGTAACTTCGGCATGCTTGTATGCCCTTGATCATCATGTTGAGCGTTTGAAGGATGATCACGAGAACGCACGCACATTGCATGCAGGTTTACGTGATATCCCTGGTGTGACGGTCCAGAATGATGTTTGCCAAACGAACCTTGTGTTCTTTGATGTTGGTGGCACCAAGTTAAGTGCGCCAGCCGTTGCATCTGCTTTGATTGAACGTGGCATTCGCATTGGCGCTCAGAACGAGACAAAAATGCGTGCTGTAACTCATCTGGATGTAAGTACCAATGATATCAAATTCACGTTAACAGCGTTGCGTGATATTCTCACTTAACCTACGACAAAGAATATCACTAAACCTTCGGTTTTATGCCCTTCTTTTCCATCGCTTGAACTTGTTTTGTAAGTAGCGTTGGAAGTTTTGATCTACGTAAGCCCCCGCGTCGACGAATTCAAACATTGAGAGAAAATGGAATGGCTTGAAATAGCCAGGCATACGGGCGACTTCAACCTCACCTTTCGCGGCTTCTTCAGGCGTCGGCAAGAACACAATCGTCGGTGTGAAGTTTACCCGCCAGCGTCGCGCCAATGTGCGCTCTTCCATGATTTTACCACCCAGATCTTCGACTTCGCGAGCGCCCCATAAGTTCATTTGAATAACTGAGAAGTTGTTTTTAATAAACTCAGATATCCCTGGATCTGCCAAATTGACGTTATGCATTTCTTTGCAATAAGGACATGCACGTTGCTCAAAAATAACAGCAACGCGTTTTCCATCGGCCGCCGCGTCGGCTACGTCTTCTTTGAGGATCAGAAAGCTATCTATGAACCATGGCTGCACATGTAATCCATCTTCATTGATGGTTGCTGCCATTGATGAATGAGACGCGAGAATTCCAACCAATAAAGTCGTTATGAATGCTAATTACTTTAGATATGTCATGGCGAATCTCCTCAACTTAGAGAAATACTAACATACTTTATTGCCTTTAAGGCCATTGCTCAGAACTTAGGGTGCGGACCGGCGACAATATCAATGTCAGGGGGGATGACATTTAGATGACATGCCGCCGATCCGCTAGGGTGTTTGATTAAGCTGCACTCTTTTGTTTCCAGGACTTACCCTGAAATGCAGGATCAACATCAATATCGAAAATATGGTTCGTATAATTACTCATTGTCTTCATCGCGACGCCAAGAATAACGTCCATGATGTGAACCTCGGAGAACCCGGCGCGTAAAAAATGATCGACATCTTTCCGGTCAACACGACCATGATTACGAACGATACGCAGTGTGAAGTTTACCAGAGCCGCCAAACGTATATCATCAGGCAATTGGCCTGCTCGTAATCTTGTCACCAGTGATTGATCAATTCCCTCACGGGCGGCTAGTGTAGAGTGGGCTGGCACGCAATACTCACCGCCATTTGCAACACTTACCACCAAAAGAACGGCGTATTTCTCAGCTGCTGAAAGCGAACTCATCTCATAGGCGTTCTGCATGCCAATATAGCCGTTTAAGGCTGCTGGTGTGTGTGCAAATATACCGAATAGATTTGGAACGAAACCGTTCTTTTCAGCAATGCTTTGTAATGCCTCTTTTGATTCGTCAGCGGCATTTTCTACGGATACAGGTTCAAGTTTTAACATTTGGATTCCACTTACTTCAATGCGTCCATTGTCACATCGACAACTTCATACAAGCTTTCTTCATCAGACTGGGCTTTGCCCATCACAAGAATGCCATTCAGGCTTGAGACCAGATAGCGCGCTAATGCTCTCGAATTGTGAGCCATCGTAATAGCGCCCTCTCTCTTGCCCCGTTCGACAAGTTTCAAGAACGCCTCTTCCATTATGCTCATGCCTGTCGCGACCCGTTTACTGGCTTCTTCATCATGTAGGGAAACTTCGACGGCACAGTTATTCAGGTAACACCCACGGCGGCTTTCCGGATCAACCATCCGCTGAACGGCACGTTCAAAAAGTGCGCGAATGATTTTATGTGCAGGGGCATCTAAGTGCGCAGCGCCAGAAACCTGCGCTGTTAAAGTGCGAATGTAATAATCAATCGTCGACAGAAACAAATCGTGCTTTGAACCAAATGTCTCATAAAAGCTGGATTTAGAGATTTCCATAGATGTCGTCAGGTCACTCAATGAAGCCGCTTTGAAGCCCTGGCTCCAAAATACGTTCATTGCGCTGGAAAGCACTTCCTCGACATCAAATTCTTTTGGGCGACCCATAATCTCATTTCCATATCAATGCTGATAATAAGATTATGAGTATCGGACTGATCCGTCCAGTAACGAACCCGTGAATAAAAAGTGAGCCTGTATTTAGTTTTTTAAATAAGACCAGCTATTGGCGAAGATGGATCAGCATACATCCGGCGCGACATACGTCCTGCGAGATAAGCAAGACGGCCTGCCTTAACAGCGTGTTTCATCGCTTGTGCCATTTGGATGGGGTTTTGTGCTTCTGCAATGGCGGTATTCATCAAAACACCATCACATCCCAGTTCCATAGCAATCGTCGCGTCAGACGCTGTACCAACACCTGCATCAACGATAACCGGAACCTCAGTCTGTTCGATAATCAGTCGGATGTTTACAGGGTTCTGCAAACCAAGGCCTGATCCAATAGGGGCGCCTAGTGGCATAATGGCGACGGCACCCGCCTCCTCCACCCGCTTGCACAAGATTGGGTCATCAGAACAATACGCCATAACCTTGAAGCCTTCTGCCGTCAGCTTGGCTGTGGCTTCTATGGTTTCCGGCATCATCGGATACAGCGTTCTGGCTTCACCAAGAATTTCCAGCTTCACCAGATCCCATCCACCTGCTTCTCGCGCAAGTCGGAGAGTACGAACCGCATCATCAGCTGTGAAACAGCCGGCCGTATTCGGCAGGTACGTATATTTCTTTGGATCGATTGAATCGACGAGTAAGGGTTGCGTCGGATCCAACACGTTTACGCGGCGTACAGCCACTGTAATCATATCGATATCAGCAGCGACACATGCCTGGCGGTTAATTTCGTAATCGACGTACTTTCCAGTCCCAATAATCAGGCGTGACCGGAACGTTTGTCCGGCAATAACGAGGGGATCATCAACCTCTATTGCTGCAGAATCAGACGTGCCGCCTCCGATAAAGTGGACAACTTCCAGTTTATCGCCGTCGCTAAGCGCTGTTTCGGCATACGTAGACTTTGGGACGATCTCGAGATTTCGCTCAACTGCGACTTTCGTCGGGTCGAGACCTATATCACGTAACAACCCGTCAACGCTAAGTGACGCGTCAATTTCCCGTGTTTCACCGTTGATCGTAATGTTCATCTCTCGTCCTTATCAGCGTTTCTTAAGTATGCTCAGATGGCGCACCACCTTCAACGTGGCAATTTGCGGGAAAACGTCCTGTTTCTCAAGGCACTCAGCGTGATATAAATGAAAGAATCGCTTTTATAGTCATATATGGTCTGGAACCGATAAGACGATGACGACGAAGATAATGATTTTAAACGGCCCTAACCTTAATATGTTGGGGACACGCGAGCCTGAAATTTATGGCTCGGAGACGCTTAGTGACGTCGAAGCAATTTGTGCAAAGCGTGCAGAACAACTTGGTGCAGTCGTTGATTTTCGCCAATCCAATATCGAAGGCGAGCTTGTCACCTGGATTCAAGAAGCTCGCACGAGCGTACAAGGCATCATCATTAATGCAGCAGCATACACGCACACGTCCGTTGCTATTCTTGATGCGCTGAATACCTGCGACATGCCAATCATTGAAGTTCATTTATCAAATATCCATCAACGCGAGTCATTTCGCCATGAAACATACATTGCACGCGTTGCAGACGGTATGATTTGCGGTCTTGGTTCACATGGATACGAATTAGCAATTGAAGCCGTTATAAGACGGCTCGACGGGAGAATATAAAGTATGGCTAAGGATATAAAATCCAGCTTGAAGGTTGATGAAGCTCTGATCAGACAACTTGCCGGATTGCTCGATGAGACAGGGCTTGGCGAAATAGAACTAGAAGAAGGTGACAGTAAGATACGTGTCGCAAAGGCTTGCGTCTCTGCGCCCAGCTACGCTGCACCTGCACCTTTACCGGCGCCTGCCGCAGTTGCACCCGTCGCAACGCCTGCAGAGGACGCTACCGCACACCCGGGCGCTATTAAGTCGCCTATGGTGGGTGTCTGTTATCTCTCGGCGGACCCAAAGAGTGATTCATTTTGCAGTGAAGGTGATAGCGTCAAAGAAGGCGACACCATACTGTTGATTGAAGCGATGAAGGTGTTCAACCCGATTGTAGCGACCAAATCGGGCACAGTCTCACGCATCCTTGTTACAGACGGCACACCAGTCGAATTTGGTGAGCCCTTAGTCATCATTGAGTAACAGGGATAATTTGAATGATTGAAAAAGTCCTCATCGCCAATCGCGGCGAAATCGCGCTCCGTATCATGCGCGCGTGTCGCGAAATGGGGATTAAATCTGTGGCGGTGCATTCCACAGCAGACGCAAACGCGATGCACGTGCGACTTGCTGATGAAAGTGTCTGCATTGGTCCACCGGCAGCGCGTGACAGCTATTTGAGTACGTCAGCAATACTTTCTGCGGCCTCGATCACTGGTGCTGACGCAATCCATCCCGGCTATGGCTTCTTGTCTGAAAACGCAGACTTTGCAGAAATGGTTGGCGAACACGGCATAACCTTCATTGGACCGACGCCAGCGCACATTCGCCTTATGGGCGATAAAATTGCAGCCAAGCAAGCTGTTCTCGAAGTTGGTATTCCTTGTGTTCCTGGATCAGATGGTGAAGTCCACACCTTCGAAGACGCTGAACGTTGGGCCAAAGAGATCGGATATCCCGTCTTGATCAAAGCCGCGGCGGGCGGCGGCGGACGCGGCATGAAGGTTGCTCGCTCCGAAGAAGAAATTCACGAAGCATTTGATACTGCACGTACAGAGGCGGAAGCTTCTTTCGGCAATGGCGCTGTATATATGGAGCGTTACCTGGATCGTCCGCGACATATCGAAATTCAAGTTCTCGCCGACAACGAAGGTAATGTTATTCACTTGGGCGAGCGCGATTGCTCATTGCAGCGACGCCACCAGAAGGTGCTCGAAGAATCACCCTCTCCTGCGTTGAATGCGGAAGAACGCGAGAAAATCGGTGAAACCGTTTCAAATGCTGTTTGCAAGCTTGGTTATTGCTCAGCTGGTACGGTCGAGTTTCTCTACGAGGATGGCGAGTTCTTCTTCATTGAAATGAATACACGTTTGCAGGTTGAGCACCCTGTAACCGAGGCTGTCACTGGCGTTGACCTTGTTCGCGAGATGATCCGTATTGCCGCTGGCGCGCCGCTCGACGTCAAGCAAAGCGATATCCGCTTCAATGGCCATTCAATTGAATGTCGTATCAATGCCGAAGATCCGTTCACATTTGCACCATGTCCAGGGATGGTGAAAGAATATCACGCCCCGGGCGGCTTGGGTGTTCGCGTCGATAGTGGGTTATATTCTGGATACAAGGTCCCCCCCCATTACGACAGTATGATCGCGAAACTGATTGTGCATGGCCGTACGCGCGAAGAATGCTTGATGCGTTTACGTGGATCACTCACCGAATTTGTGATTGATGGGATCAAGACCACGGTTCCTTTGCATCAGGAATTAATCATGAATTCCGAATTTATAAACGGTGCATATGATATCCACTGGCTTGAAGAGTATTTAAAGAAGATAGAAGACGAAGGGGGCAGATGAGCAATAGAAGTTCCGATGACTTAGAACTCACTCCCGAACTTTTATTGCGGGCCTATACAGTTGGCGTCTTCCCAATGGCCGAAAGCCGGGACTCAGAGGATATTTCATGGATAGATCCTCGTAGTCGCGGCATTCTCCCGCTCGATAACATTCATATTTCCAGAAGCTTAAAGAAAACGGTGCGCAAAGGACTGTTTGAAATACGCTGCAATAGCGACTTTTCTGGCGTTATTGCAGAATGTGCCAAACGAACAAGAGGACGCCGCGAGACCTGGATCAATCCACAAATAGAGAACGCTGTCATCGAGCTTCACCGGATGGGATACGCACATTGCGTTGAAACTTGGTATGATGGAGAGCTCGTTGGTGGTTTGTATGGCGTTGCCCTGGGCGGTGTGTTTTTCGGTGAAAGCATGTTCTCGCGCGCAACGGACGCATCCAAAGTGGCATTAATCCATCTAGCTGCAAGGTTGCGCCTTGGTCGATTTAAACTTTTAGATACGCAATTTGTGACAGATCACCTTCAAACGTTCGGCGCCATCGAGATGCCCGCGCGCGAATTCTTGAAAAAGCTAGAAAACGCCCTCGCCGTCCACTGCCTATTTCCAGCAGATATTGACGATGAAACGCTTAATACTGAATTTGAAGCCATGTTTAAAAAGCGACGCGATTAATTACTATCGTCGTTTAGTCGGTCTTTGCAATCGATGACCCAAACATCATAAACAGGATGTTCCAAGGCGTTAAGTGCCGGGCTCGAGGAGAACATCCAACCTGCAAAAGTCAGAACGGGGCTCTCGCCTGGTCGTTGCTCTGATATTTCAAGAAAAACTGTACTCTCTGGCGTTTCTTCCGGTGGACGCTTGTCGCATTTTTGGACTTTGATCAACAATGTCCCAAAGCGGACCGTCCGCCCGACCCCAACATCAATCGTGGAGACCCGTGCAGTGACCTTATCCAGGGTTTGAAGAACAGCTGTGCCATGTGGATCAGCAAATGCTGGTCCTGCGAATACTGCCACAAACAGACAGGCACCTAATGCTGCAAAACTTGATCTGATCACGTAAATACCAATTTCAGCTTAGCCAAACCCAACTTAAGAGCCGCCAGTTGCCAGGAAGATGATTTCACCAACTTGATCTTCGAGAGACTTAAAATCCTTTGTTCTGGTGATTTTACCACCATCCGGCAAATCTTCTTTCGCTCCGCCAGGCTGAATACTGACGAACTTTCCACCAATGATGCCTGAACTTCCGATGCCAGCAACACTATCGGTTGGAATTGCCACGTCCTCACGAATAGACATAGACACAACCGCATCGAAGGTTTGAGGGTCGAGTTGCAAATCACTGACGGTACCAACTTTGATACCATTGATCCGCACGTCACTGCCGTTTGTCAGTCCACCCACTTTTAAGAATGCTGCTGAAACGTTGTAACCAACCACCGCTTTTACCTGCGCCGTATTCAATGCGAATGTCAGGAAAATCACAGCAACGATAAGAACAACACCGCCCAGGATGGTCTCTACAGCATTTTTTCTCATCAATTTTCTCCTCGTGGATGCATCAGATCAGCCATCACTGCGACTGATTTTTGGCGCGGTTAGCTTTACCTTCAGAAACAATCAAATCAAGCAGCTCGCTGACCACAACAGCGTCTTGGGTAAACGTGATCAGGCTTCCATTTTTTAATAAAGATTCTTCGGCGCCAGGTTCAAGGACGATGAACTTCGAGCCAAACAAACCATCTGTATGAATGGCAGCAGAACTGTCACTGGGAAGCTCAATACCACCCTTAAGCCAAAACGCAACAACTGCACGGAAGTCTTTGTTTAGCCACATTTTTTCAACAGATCCGATGCGAACACCGGACAGGTAAACAGGGTCGCCTTCGCTGAGGCCATCAATACGGTTAAAACTGGCTGAGACGCGTATGCCTTCGCTGGCATCAGAAATGTTTTCTCGGCCGCTATACATGAAAATCATGATGCCAAGAAAAACTGAAAAGACAATTGCACCTACGGCAATTTCCTTTGTTTCAGTCCTCATTCTGGAGACCACGCCTCATAATCACCGGTGGCACGCGCGCGCTGACCACCTTTGAAATCATGTCCTTTAGGCCGATACGCATTAATCGTACCGGTCATATTGGGAACATGCGGCTTCTGCCACGATTTCGCCTTTGCGGCGTCATCAGTTAGTGGCTCTGGTGTCATATGATGTAGCCATGCATGCCATTCAGGCGGCACTTTAGATGCTTCGGCATCGCCTTTGAACAAAGTCCAACGACGAGGACGGTCATGAAGTTTGGCACCGTTCCGAGATTCGTAATACCGATTACCAAACTCGTCGACACCAACCTGACGTCCGTTCATCCAAGTATATAAAAGAGTGCCAATGGTCATGTCGCCGTTAATCCTAAATGCCGTATCGCTCTGCCACTATGCAGTATGTATCCTGCCAGCCATTAATATCGCATTTACCTTGAACGGCTGCAAGAGCTCACGAATGCACGTTACTCACCGCCTATACAAAACACTTAGATTAAGTAGCTGCCGTGGTATACGAACGAATCGTAACGAAAATCTATGTGTCATATTTTGACGCCAAAAATAGCAAATTTCGGGCATTTACGATGTTGCGCCTTATTCCCTGCGGGTTACAAAAGATTAAACGATTATATCGTTAATTTTTTTGGCGCAATATGATGAATATAGATACTATTTTTTATGTAGTTACCGTGCCTGATGTCTGCCCCAGAAATCTGCGGGCCATTTTCTGTCAACCCAAAATATTGTGTTTATTTTGTGATTTAGCACGAAATCTAGTTGAACCAAAAAACTAGATATGGCTAAATGTCGTCTGTTGCACCTGGGCAGACACGATATCTTGTGTTTTAACACAATTTAACGTCACGCAGCGAACTTTCGCTGCCGTAGGGCAATTTAGGGGGCCGTCAAAGGTCCATTTTTAATTTTGACTTGGCCACCCTTGTCATTTGTTTTTTTGGGGGAAAGATGCGTATCTCACGACACTATACAACTGAAGGCCAATCGCCTTATGACGCTTTAGATTTTCGTACGACAACAAGTGAGATCAGGAATCCTGATGGATCTATTGTTTTCCGACTTGAGGAAATGGAAGTGCCTTCGCGCTTCACTCAAGTTGCGAGCGATGTCCTTGCGCAAAAATATTTCCGCAAAGCCGGCATCCCTGCAGCTCTTAAAGCATACGAAGAAAGCTCTATTCCATCATGGCTATGGCGCAAGGTGCCTGATGAGAAGGCGCTCGCGAAGCTACCTGAAGAAGAGCGTATGATCGGTGAGACAAGCGCAAAGCAGGTATTTGATCGTCTAGCTGGGACATGGACGTATTGGGGTTGGAAAGGTGGCTACTTCGATAGCGAAGAAGACGCCCGTGTCTATTTCGACGAAATGCGGTTTATGCTGGCGAACCAATCTGGTGCGCCAAACTCACCACAGTGGTTTAACACTGGCCTGCACTGGGCGTATGGCGTTGATGGTCCTGCACAAGGTCACTCATATGTTGATTTCGAGACAGGCAAGCTTGTCACGTCTCAATCTGCCTACGAGCACCCACAGCCGCACGCATGCTTTATCCAGTCTGTTAGTGATGATCTGGTCAACGAAGGTGGCATCATGGACCTTTGGGTTCGTGAAGCACGACTCTTTAAATATGGTTCCGGTACAGGATCGAACTTCTCCGCCATTCGTGGCGACGGTGAGCCCCTCTCTGGTGGCGGCATGTCATCTGGTCTGATGAGTTTCCTCAAGATTGGCGACCGCGCAGCTGGCGCAATTAAGTCAGGTGGTACAACACGTCGCGCAGCCAAGATGGTTGTTGTCGACGTTGATCATCCTGATGTTGAGAACTT
>DGOK01000140.1:45814-60523 GCA_002389385.1 Rhodospirillaceae bacterium UBA4468
CTATTGAAGGCGACGCAAAGTATGACCCAAAGCAAAATGAAGGTCTGAAATCAGCCATCAAAAGCGCACGGAAATCGATGCTGCCTGAAAACTATGTGCAGCGCGTTATTCAGTTCGCAAAGCAGGGCTACACATCACTTGAGTTCAAAGAGTACAACACGGACTGGGATTCAGACGCATACGTCACCGTCGCTGGTCAGAACTCAAATAACTCCGTACGTGTCACGAACAAGTTCTTGGAAACTGTCCTAGCAAACGGTGAGTGGGATTTGATCCGCCGTAAGGACGGCAAAGTTCAGAAGCGTATTCACGCGGCTAAGCTTTGGGATGATATTGGTTACTCTGCTTGGGCTTGTGCTGATCCTGGTATCCAATTCGACACCACGATTAACGAATGGCACACTTGCCCTGCCTCTGGTCGGATCAATGCATCCAACCCTTGCTCAGAGTACATGTTTCTGGACGATACTGCCTGTAACCTGGCGTCATTGAACCTGATGAACTTCCGTTTTGAAGACGGTACGTTCGACGTCGCTGGTTTCACACACGCAGTCACATTGTGGACCATCACACTGGAAATCTCAGTTTTGATGGCACAGTTCCCATCAAAAGAGATCGCCAAGCTCAGCTACCGTTTCCGCACCCTTGGTCTCGGTTTTGCAAACATCGGTGGTTTCCTGATGGCTTCGGGCATTCCTTACGATAGTGATGAAGGCCGTGCGATTTGCGCAGCGATCACATCACTAATGTGTGGACAGTCCTATGCAACATCTGCCGCCATGGCCGAAAGCCTGGGTGCATTCCCTGGTTATGAGCCAAATGCAGAGCATATGCTTCGCGTTATTCGCAACCATCGTCGTGCCGCACATGGCCAAAGCGATGGCTACGAAGGCTTGTCGATCAACCCTGTGCCGTTCAAATCAAGTGAATGTAAAGATACTGAGCTATCTGCAGCCGCTGCTGAAGCATGGGATCGTGCATTGGCCGCTGGTGAAAAGCATGGTTATCGCAACGCGCAGGTAACCGTGATTGCACCAACAGGAACGATTGGCCTGGTCATGGATTGCGATACCACTGGTATTGAGCCTGACTTCGCACTGGTGAAGTTCAAAAAGCTCGCTGGTGGTGGGTATTTCAAAATCATCAACTCGATGGTTCCAAGTGCGATGACAACCCTTGGTTACGACAAAGCGCAAATCAAAGAAGTTGTCGATTATGCTGTCGGCCATGGCTCACTCAAAGATGCGCCTGGTATCAACCACGAAACGCTCAAAGCTAAGGGCTTTACGGATGATGCACTTGCCAAGATTGAGAAAAACCTAGGCGAAGCATTTGAAATCAAGTTCGCTTTCAACAAGTGGTCACTTGGCGAAGCATTCTGCACAGATGTATTGAAGCTCGATAAAGTATCGCTTGATGACTTGAACTTCAACATGCTGACAGCGATCGGCTTCACTAAAGCTGAAGTTGAAACTGCCAATACTTATGTTTGTGGTGCGATGACTGTTGAAGGTGCGCCGCACCTCAAAGCAGAACATCTTGCTGTGTTTGATTGTGCGAGCCCATGTGGTCGTATTGGTAAACGTGCACTTTCAGTCGATAGCCACATTCACATGATGGCAGCAGCTCAGCCGTTTATCTCGGGTGCGATTTCTAAAACCATCAACATGCCTAGCCTGGCAACAGTTGAGGATTGCAAGGAATCTTACCTGCTATCATGGCGTCTCTGCCTCAAGGCAAATGCGCTGTATCGTGATGGATCAAAGCTGTCTCAGCCGCTTTCTGCTTCGTTGATCGATGAAGATGTCGAGGATGCTGATGAAGTTGCAGCTGACTTGGCTGAAGCACCGATGATTGCACGCGCAGAAGCAATCACTGAGCGGATCATCGAGCGGTTCATTACTGAGCGTCAACGCCTCCCGGATCGTCGTAAAGGCTATACTCAAAAAGCGACTGTTGGTGGCCATAAGGTTTACTTGCGGACAGGTGAATACGAGAACGGACGTATTGGTGAAATCTTCATTGATATGCACAAAGAAGGTGCAGCGTTCCGCTCACTGATGAATAACTTCGCGATCGCTGTTTCCATTGGTCTCCAGTACGGCGTGCCATTGGATGAGTACATCGAAGCGTTCACATTCACCCGCTTTGAGCCATCAGGCATGGTGCGCGGCAATGAAACGATCAAAATGGCGACGTCCATCCTTGATTACATCTTCCGTGAATTGGCTGTCAGTTATATGGGTCGTAATGATCTGGCGCACGTTGAGCCAGGTGATCTTGCCCCTGACACAATTGGTGGTGGCAATGATGAAGGCGATTTGCCGACATCAGAACTCCCTGCGGGCGCCAGCACTGGCTTCCTTCGGACCAAGTTCCTGGTCATCAATGGTGCCAAGGCAAAGAAAGAGCAAACTGCGGCGCAAGCCCCTGCTCAGGCAATGCCAGCACAAGCGACCGGTACGGACGGCGGCGGTGGCCAGTCACAAAGCGTGACAACCGAACAAACCACGACCTCAGTATCTGTTTCCGCTGAAGTAATGGAAAAGACTGACACCAAGCTCACACAAGTGCGCGAGGCCCGAATGAAGGGCTATGAGGGTGATCCATGTGGCGAATGCGGTAACTTTACACTGGTTCGTAATGGAACATGTCTCAAGTGCAACACGTGTGGCGGGACAACAGGCTGCTCATGATGAGCATCCAATCATGAGGAAGATCTCTTGAGTTTATTTAGAGATCCTCCCTGGGAAACTTGGGGCGCGTTCCGGTAATTTGATCCGGTGCGCGCCCTATTTTTTGGGGAGTGAGTACAAGAATGGGGCCAAATGGCCCCATTTTTACTGCGGGTTTCATATTAACCATCTGATATTAAATACGAATCAGTTATCGACACAGGCAGACGCGCCCTATAATGTCGCGAAAGTAATTACTGGAATAGCGCTACATGGATGCCACGGCTAACAAGACCCGAGTTTTCATCGTCGATGACGATGAGGTCATCCTCAAACTATTAGAAGCCGTGTTGCTCAAGGACGGGTTCGATGTTCAAACCACATCGAACAGCGAGACAGCCCTGCAAGCCATAGAAGACACACGCCCCGATGTTGTGATCTCCGATTTGATGATGCCTGAAGTTGACGGATTTGCGCTCTGCAAAGGTGTTCGCGAAAGCCCTAACCTTAAAGATACCCGTTTTATCGTCGTCAGCGCTAAGGCTTATTCATCTGATGAGAGTCGCACACTTGAGCTTGGTGCGGACGGTTATATCCGCAAACCGATCAATCCAGATACATTTGCTGACCGTTTACACCAGATCATTGATGACCAGATTGATATGACGTTTTGGGGTGTCCGTGGCACCTTATCGAAGACTGGCGAAGGGTCGCTCCGCTACGGTGGCAACACCTCTTGCGTGACACTCGAATTCTCTAACCAGCAACTGTTCATTTTTGATGGCGGTTTGGGTATTAAAGATTTAGGTGCACACTTGGTCGCGCAAAAGCGCAAACGTATCAACGCAAAGCTTTTCATTTCGCATCCCCATTGGGATCATATCAACGCAATCCCGTTCTTTGCCCCGCTCTATATGCAAGGCAATGAATTCGAAATTCTTGGCGCCAAGCAAGGCGACATTACGATGCGGGAATTGATATCTGCGCAAATGGATGGGGTATACTTCCCCATCACGCTGACGGAATTCTCAGCCAGAACGTATTTCCGCAACCTTGAAGAAGGTACACATGATGTGTCCGGTATCGAAGTGCAAACCAAGCTTTTGGCCCATCCGGGGCGCGTTTTGGGGTACCGTGTAAATTATAACGGCCGGTCAATCTGCTATATCACGGACCAGGAACTCTATCTTGATGATAGTGAGTTCTTTGATCCCTATTACGAAAAAACAATGACAGACTTCATTCGTGGCTCCGATGTGTTGATTACAGACACCACGTACACAGACGAAGAAAATAAGACCAAAGTTAACTGGGGTCATTCTTGTGTCTCAAAGGTCTGCGAACTCGCACACAAAGTTGAAGTAAAACACCCTTACCTGTTCCATCATGATCCTGACCAAGATGACGATCATATCGACGGTAAATTGGCTGATGCGCACGAAGCCCTTAAGGCTTTGGGGAGCAGTGTCATCTGCACAGCACCTAAAGAAGGCGATACAATTCGCCTCTAGGCGCGACTGATTTCTCAACTATAATACACATCCTCATCATCTAGATCACAACACAAAGGGTTTATCTTATGGCTGATCAAATTGAAGCGCGTCTTAAAGAGCTTGGTATCGAACTTCCAGAGGCTGCAAGCCCTGCCGCAAACTACATTCCCTTCGTTGTAACCGGAAAATTGGTTTTCATCTCCGGGCAGATCACGCTTCTGAATGGAAAGATCATCCATCAGGGTCGTATCGGTGATGGTTTAACCGTTGATGACGGATATCAAGCCGCACGCCTTTGCGGTCTTAACCTGCTAGCACAGCTCAAAGTAGCTGCGGGTGGAGATCTGGATAATGTCTCGCGCGTTGTTAAACTCGGCGGCTTTGTGAACTCTGTTCCTACATTCACAGATCAACCTGAAGTCATTAACGGCGCGTCTGATCTGATGGTCGAAGTCTTTGGTGATAGCGGTAAACATGCCCGCTTTGCTGTATCTGCTGGCGCATTGCCGCGAAATGTTTCCGTTGAAATTGATGGCGTCTTCGAGCTCAATTGAGCACAGAGCAACCCATTCGCATAGCATCACTTCTTCCCGCAGCGACTGAAATCGTATGTGCGTTAGGCTTCCAGGACAACTTGGTTGGCCTTTCGCATGAGTGCGATTACCCAAACGATCTTGCATCTCTACCTGTTTGTACAAAGGCGCTCATATCGCCTGATGGCACGAGCCTAGAGATTGACACAGCCGTCAAAAATGCACTCAAGAACGCTCTATCGATCTACCATGTAGAAGATAATGCCCTTCGTATTGTGAAACCGGATGTGATTATCACTCAAGATCAATGCGAAGTGTGCGCTGTTGCCCTAAAGGATGTTGAGGCCGCTGTTTGCGATCTCTTGGAAAGCGATGCGCAGATTGTATCTCTTAACCCAGAAGACATTGAGAACGTATACAAAGATATTGAGCGGGTTGCCGACGCATTAAATGTACATGCAAAGGGTGCAGAACTTACCCAAGCTATGCAGCAACGCTTAGAGGCCATTTGTCATGCGACCGAAAAACGAGAAACGCCAAGCGTTGCTTGTATTGAATGGGCTGATCCGTTGATGGCTGCGGGCAATTGGGTGCCTAGCTTGGTGGATATCGCCGGAGGTCATGATCTCTTCGGTCAAGCGGGCTTGCACGCACCATGGCTAGATCCTGAAAAGCTCATTGCTGCAAATCCTGATATCATTGTCTTCATGCCTTGTGGTTTCGGACTTGAACGAAGCACACAAGAGGCACAAACCCTAATGCAAACCCAAGAATGGCAGGCCATAAAGGCCGTCAAAACTGACAATGTCTATGCGACTGATGGAAATAGTTTTTTCAATCGTCCCGGGCCACGGATTGTCGAAAGCGCTGAAATACTCACAGAGATATTCTTTCCAGATATGGGTGCGCCGCAACACCATGGAACTGGATGGGTAAAGGTCGCACAATTATAATCTGCAATCACGCTGCAGACGTATACACTAAGAAGAACATGATGACTGACGACGATCTGGAGTTTTCCCTAAATGCCCGATGGTGATAATAGCAGAGTCTTAAGCGTTATCTCGTCGATCTCGGACATGGCATCTGAAAAATGGGATGCCTGTGCAGGGACTGACAATCCATTTGTAAGTCATGCATTTTTGTCGGCGTTGGAAGATTCGGGTTCAGCTAATGAAGAGATGGGCTGGATTCCCCGACATATTATCGTCGAAGCCCCCGATGGCCGTGTTGAAGCGTGCGCACCGATCTATTTGAAAACTCATTCCTACGGCGAATACGTTTTTGATTGGGGTTGGGCTGACGCCTATGAGCGCGCAGGTGGACGGTATTATCCCAAATTACAGTGTGCTGCCCCCTTCTCGCCTGTACCGGGCCCACGCCTCCTCATTGATTGCAATCTGGATGCGGTGTCACAAGATGAACTCAGACGTATTTTGTTAAGCGGGATTACCCGCGTTGCCGAACAACTTAAAGTCTCATCGGCACACATCACATTTTGCAATGAACAAGAATGGAAATTAGGTGGTGACCTTGGGTATCTGCAACGCATTGGACAACAGTTCCATTGGCATAACCATGAATATCAAACCTTTGATGATTTCCTTGGCACCCTTATGTCCAGAAAGCGAAAAGCGATCAAAAAGGAACGTCGTCAGGTCGCTGAACTTGGATTAGATATTCGCGCAATCTCAGGTCATGAGATGTCTGAAGATTACTGGGATGCGTTTTATCAATTCTACCTGGCCACAACCGATAAGAAATGGGGACAAAATTACTTACAGCGGGATTTTTTCTCATTGCTTGGAAAACGTATCCCCGATGCCATTGTTATGATCATGGCATTTGATGGCGACAAACCCGTTGGTGGCGCGCTCAACCTTAAGGGTGCCGATTGTTTGTATGGTCGAAACTGGGGATCTTTAGAGACCCACAAGTTTCTACATTTCGAGTGCTGCTATTATCAGGCGATTGAGTATGCAATTGAACACGGCTTGGCGCGGGTTGAAGCCGGTGCACAAGGGTCGCACAAAATTCAACGGGGTTATCTGCCCGTGCCAACCTATAGCCTGCATTATATTAGAGACCCGGGCTTCGAAAATGCGGTTGAGGACTTCGTGAAGCAAGAGCGCGCGCAAGTCGAACAAGATATCATCGATATTGAGTTGGCCTACTCACCTTACCGGAAAAGTTAGCCTATCCTTATCCTTCAACAGGCATACCAAAGATAACGATCAGGATGCCTAGGATAGCCATCATCATAAAGCCACAACTTCTCCATCGATCCCCCGCTCGCCATGCATTCAATGTGACGATCAATGCTTGCAAAAAATAGTAGGCGGCAAAGGCTCTCGATGCATAGTTGATGATCTCGAAGATATTTATCGACCATGTCAGAGCAAGGACCACACCAGTCAAGAGACCGTATGATATGCGCGCCGATATGCGGTTTCGAGACAATTCACCGAGCAATCCACCACACCCGCTCGTATCAGCTATTGCGGCACTAAATTGTGTGGCTAGGGTAGCAGCAACAAGCAGTAAGGGTAAAATTGGGGCGACGATCCCCATGATATCGATAATGGCCGTTTCCGTGAGTTTCAGTATGCCTCTCTCGAAGACGTAAGCCAGCAGACAAATATACACGATATAGATTGCGCTTGAGACCTATTGCGCAAATTTCATGATACGGATGCGCGTTTGACTATCGTTCGCATCAGACAAATACCGTGAGGTTTCGAACCCTTGGACAGTTACGATAAGACCAAAAGCAAGTGCAATGGATGACCATCCACTCTGCATCGGAGGATTATAAATTAAACTACCCTGGCTAACTTTGTCTGAGAAATAAATGGCGAGGCCAATCAACAGTCCGGCAATAATTGTCAGCTTCGTCGTGACGGATATATATTCAAGGTGCTCAAGAGTTTTGAACCCGCGTGTCCAACCAACAAATAGAATGACAATAAAAACGGCTGACATCAGAAGTTTTGAATGCATCGCATCGTTGACTGTAGTTAGGCTGACACCAAAAGAACCAAAAAGATTAAGGTAGTACGCAACAGAAATAATATAAGCAAAGCCGAGTGACCATGATGCAGCTACCTCCAACTTTTCCATCAGCCAGTATCTGCCCGGATCGCGAAACTCAATATCATTTATGCTGTATCGAATTGCTGCTCCATAAAAATATGCACCAAGGCATAATGCGATCATAACAATAGGTGCATACTTGCCGTATGCCGTCTCTAGAATGGGACCAAGAACAAGAAAGCCGCTACCGATAATTGATGCGAGCGGCGTCATCATGGCTCGCCATGTCTTCACTCTATGAACCATCGGTGACCAGAGTATGAGACCGGTGACCAGTATCGTCAGGATGATGATCACATTCACTGTCATAATCCCTCAGACTTTCTTGGGCAAAAATCCCACAGTATTTATATTTACGGATCAATTTACGACACGACAGATTTTATCGACTTACGCTCCGTTAACCTTTTACCCTTAGTTTATAAGACTATAAGGTTGGAGTGTTTACCATGTTACGACTTGGCGCCGTTTTTTTATTGTTTTTAATGATCACTGCTGTTTCCATTGAAACCGCTAACGCAGACAAAAGATGTGTCCGCATTCAACGCCAAGGAAACATTGAAACATATGTCAATTCCTGCAACGTGTGTATGGTCGCGACCATTACTCGATCAAGACCCGGCAGTCAGGTACCTACAGGACGCCAATTAAACATTCAGGCTCGTTCGACATTTCCGGGTCCCTTTCGAGGCCCCGGTCGCTCACGTATTACGAACGTGCGCCCCTGCAAAGGGCAGACCGGCGGACAGAAAGATTTACTCGAGAGTTTTAATCAACCAAATTCAAAGCCTAAATGTGTGAACATGGAACGGTCAGCAGATAGCGGTGTTGCCTTGGTCAATACGTGTAGCGAATGTCGTGCCGTCGCCCTTGAACGCATTATCGCAAGTAATGGTCAAAGCGCGCGGGACTATGTCATTATTGCAGGGCGCGGTCGTATCCCCGTTGCATCTCGAGGTTATTCTAGTGTTGGACTGTTAGCTGAAATCCACTGTCCTTAAAAATATTTAGACCTATGTGGTTTTCCAGCTGACAAAAATATCATCAACAGAACTCATTACGACTGGGCTACGCGTGGTAGGCGGCTCACCGTTAGTCCAGAACGGCAATAACACTGATATCCCATGTGCGTCTTCTAGACCACCTTGTGGCTGAATGAGACGACGTGTAGCGTTTTGTGGATGGCCTGTTACTTCATTAATTTGCAAAACAGGGTGGTAACAACAATCGACATCACGAAAAACATCATCCCAGTCATCTCGTGTCTTTGTTTTGAAGATTGCCGCTACATCAGAAATCAAACCAGTTTGCGGTAAAGGTTCTGATTGGCGTTCTATTAATTCTGGGCGCCCGACGGCATCACAGAAATTCTTCCAAAACACGTCTTCTAATGCACCGAGTGAAACGAATTGATTGTCAGCAGTTTCATATACGCAGTAGCATGCTGCGCCACCTGTGAGCAGGTTCTGTTCTCGTCCTAAAGTATGGCCACGTGTCATTGCCGTCAGCGCCTGACTTTGCCATGCCAAGACACTGTCGCTCATTGCAACATCAAGATAGGCGCCCTGTCCGCTTAGGCCGCGTCCAACAAGTGCGCCAAGGATCGCACAGACCGATTGCATCGCGCCGGCATAATCAGCGACCATGGGATATGCCATATGAGGTTTTTCAACAGTCCCCGACATACCTAACTGACCAGATGCAGCAACATAGTTGATATCGTGCCCACCAACCAATCTCATCGGTCCGTTCTGGCCAAATCCAGATAGTGCACAATGGACAAGTCGTGGATTAATCTTACGTAACACTTCTTGCCCAAAACCTAATCTCTCCATCACACCGGGCCGATAGCTTTCCATCAGCACGTCAGCGGACTTCACAAGATCGGTAAAGGAATCGATGCCCACCTGGGATTTCAAGTCTAACGTAACAACGCGCTTACCTGCGTTGACGAGTGCATGATACGGGTTGTCACCACGGTCATTGGTGATCGGATCAAGACCGCGCATTGGGTCACCTTTTGGTGGCTCTACCTTTACCACGTCTGCGCCCATATCGCTCAGCATCTGCGTTGCGAATGGTCCCGGCAGAAACTGGCTAAGATCGAGAATCCGAATACCGTTGAGAAACGCTAAGGCCATAGGTATCTCCAAGTTCAATACACCTCTAGTGTCGGCGGCAGAACTACTGACATCAAGATGATCTTTGTTTTGGCACAAAAAGAGGACTCATTGTCATTGTGCCATTCCATATTTTTCGCAATAGTCGATAGATGGAAAACACAGCAACCACTCAACGTATTCATATTCTGGTTTTTGACCGGTGCCAGATTGTTGACGCGACCGGGGCTGCTAGCATCTTTGGATCTGCAAACGAAGCTGCGATGAAAGCGGGGCACACAAAACGCCCATATGATATTAAATTCATCGCACCAGAAACGAACCAAGTTAAAACATCCGCAGGGGTCTCGTTGTATGCGGACTATATCCTCGGCGACCGCATCCACCCTGCAGACACACTGATCTGCCCTGGCGGTAAAGGTACGCCTTCGTTCATTAGTAATCCAAAAGCCATCAAATCAATTAAGCGTATTGCGAGCCGTACACGGCGGGTTGTCTCTGTTTGTACTGGGGCATTTATATTGGCCGAGGCTGGAATCTTGGATGGGCGACGCGCCGCAACGCATTGGGCGTATTGTGACCAACTGTCCCATGATTATCCAGAAATCAAAGTTGAAGCCGACCCGATCTTTATCAAAGACGGAAACGTCTACACGTCTGCCGGCGTTACAGCGGGTATGGACTTGGCGCTCGCACTGATCGAGGAAGACATTGGACGAGACATCGCCCTTGAGGTCGCAAGAGATATGGTGATGTTCTCTAAACGGCTAGGCTCGCAGGCACAGTTTTCGACACAGCTCGCCACGCAAATGGCACCTCCCGGCAATATTCGGGATTTACAGCTTTAGCTTTTAGATAATTTAAGCAAAGACATTGATGTGGATGCACTCGCTGAAAAGTCGTCGATGAGCCCTCGGACGTTCTATCGGAAATTCAAAAAAACGACAGGCTTAACCCCTGCTCGTTTTATCAATCAGTCGCGGCTTGATGCTGCACGACGCCTGATTGAAGAAAGCCCCATTCAAATAAAATCTATCGCTGCACAATGTGGCTTTGGAGACATCGAACGTATGCGCCGTGTACTTCAAAAAGATCTAGGGATAAGCCCTGATGATTATCGACGCCGGTTTGCGTCTTCTCTCAACGAATAAATTTACCCATAAAAAAGGAAACTCTCATGACAATGATATTTGGAATTCTCGCCTTTAACAATTTGGAAGAACTCGATGCAATCGGCCCGTGGGAGGTTTTGTCATGGGCGGCAAAGCAAGAGCAATCAGATATGGAGGTCTTCATGATAGGATCATCTGGCAAAGAAATCACATGCGCAAAAGGTCTTAAAATTACGACGGATTATACAATCGATGATCATCCGCCGCTTGATGTCATTCTTGTTCCAGGCGGACAAGGGACCCGGCCGATATTTAAAGATGGTGGCCCAGAAATTGATTGGATCAAAAAAGTTTCACCAGGCTGTACGTGGGTAACAAGTGTTTGCACGGGCGCACTTCTGTTTCACCGTGCAGGTATTCTAAAAGGTAAGCGCGCAACAACGCATTGGGGTTCAATAGATGTCTTGCGCAATGCAGGTGGTGTCGAAGTTATCGAAGGTGTGCGGTATGTACGTGACGGCAACCTAGTAACATCTTCCGGCGTTTCCGCTGGTATCGACATGTCCTTATGGTTGATTGGCAAAATTTACGGCAGCGACTTTGCACGTTTCGTCCAAAAAGGAATCGAATACTTCCCGGCCCCACCCTACACCGCTGAGACCTGAGGAAAGACCTCAGGTCCGCGGCATTCCATTAGACGAGGGCGGGTTTCTTTTTCTTACCGTCATCGTCTTTTGGATCGTCGTTTTCTGACTCAGGATATGTGAATACAGTTTTACCGTCTTCGACGTCGACCATCACAAGACCACCTTTGGCAAGTTTGCCAAACAGCAATTCTTCCGCAAGAGCTTTTTTAATGTGCTCTTGAATAACTCGGCCCAAAGGACGTGCGCCATATAGTTTGTCGTAGCCTTTGATCGCCAACCAAGAACGTGCAGCATCTGTCAGTTCGATCATAACATTTCGATCATCCAACTGCGCCTCAAGTTCCATGATGAACTTATCGACAACTTTGGCGACAACTTCTGGTCCGAGAGATTCAAATCCAATGATTGAGTCTAGGCGGTTCCGGAATTCAGGCGTGAACATCTTGTTGATGGCTTCTTTGTCTTCGCCAACACGTCCGTCGCGTTCAAATCCGATCGCAGCTCTCGCCATGTCTGCAGCACCGGCATTTGTTGTCATAATCAAAATCACATTTCGGAAATCAACGCTCTTGCCGTTGTTATCCGTCAGCTTACCGTGATCCATAACCTGGAGCAGAATATTGAAAAGATCAGGATGTGCTTTTTCGATCTCGTCTAGCAACAACACAACATGCGGGTTTTGATCAACCGCATCCGTTAACAAACCGCCCTGATCGAAACCAACATAACCCGGAGGCGCGCCGATCAGGCGAGAAACCGAATGTCTTTCCATATATTCAGACATATCGAAGCGAACAAGCTCAACACCTAAAGTAAGCGCCAGTTGACGTGCGACTTCAGTTTTACCAACACCTGTTGGTCCAGAGAACAGATATGACCCAATCGGCTTTTGTGGTTCACGTAAACCTGCACGAGAAAGCTTAATGGCACTGGATAATTGATTGATAGCATCGTCTTGACCAAACACAACAGTCTTCAAGTCGCGCTCAAGCGTCTTCAAGGCTTTGCGATCATCCGTCGATATACTCTTTGGCGGGATGCGTGCAATCATCGCAACGACAGCTTCCACATCTTTTGCCGACACTGTTTTCTTTCTCTTGTTCTCGGGCAGCAACATCCGAGATGCGCCGACTTCATCGATCACATCAATCGCCTTATCGGGCAACTTTCGGTCATTGATATAGCGTGATGATAACTCGACGGCCGTCTTGATCGCGTCGACTGTGTATTTCACATTATGATGCTCTTCGAAATACGGCTTGAGGCCTTTAAGAATTTTAATGGTGTCATCAATTGACGGCTCGTGGACATCAATTTTCTGGAACCGTCGCACGAGTGCACGATCTTTTTCAAAATAACCACGATATTCTTTGTAGGTCGTAGAGCCCATACAACGAAGCGCACCATTTTGAAGGGCTGGCTTTAGAATATTTGACGCATCCATGGAACCGCCAGAAGTCGCACCGGCACCGATCACGGTGTGAATTTCATCAATAAACAGCACGGCCTTATCGGCGCTTTCAAGTTCATCCATGACGTTCTTAAGGCGTTCTTCAAAGTCACCACGATAGCGAGTCCCTGCCAACAGAGAGCCCATGTCCAATGAGTAAATTATCGTATCGAACAACACTTCAGGCACATCCCGTTCAACAATACGTTTCGCCAAACCTTCAGCGATCGCCGTTTTTCCAACGCCCGGATCACCAACATACAGAGGGTTGTTTTTGCTACGGCGGCATAAAATTTGAATGGTACGGTCGACTTCTTTCTCGCGACCAATAAGTGGATCAATGCGCCCGTCTGCGGCCTTCTCGTTGAGGTTCACACAATACGCATCAAGGGCTTCGGATCCCTTACGCACAACATTTTTACCATCAGCTTCTTCATCCGTGCCTTCAACGGTTCTGTCTTCCGAGAAACCAGGCACTTTGGCAATACCATGGGAGATGTAGTTCACCGCATCGAGGCGCGACATTTCATGCATTTGCAAAAAGAATACAGCGTGGGATTCGCGTTCAGAGAACAAGGCCACTAAAACATTGGCACCTGTTACTTCTTCGCGTCCGGACGACTGCACATGAATGACAGCACGTTGAACAACACGCTGAAACCCAGCTGTTGGTTTCGGTTCAGATACACGCTCGTTGCGGATATCGTCTAGCTCGCCATCAATAAAATTCGTGACGTCCATGATAAGTTGCTCAAGATCAACGCCACATGCGCGCAGAACGGCAATTGAATCCTGGTCTTCTGTCAGAGACAAAAGCAGATGCTCCAAAGTTGCATACTCATGGCTTCTCTCAGCGGCGAGAGCCAATGCCTGGTGCAAAGTCTGTTCCAGATTGCGTGATAACATGCGTGTCGTCCTTTCAGGTCGTACCTTTTTGGGCCATCTGATGGCCAGTGGCGGGATTAGCCGCCTTTATGTGTCGTCCCCGTCGCCGTCTTTTTCAATTGTGCATTGAAGGGGGTGTTGATGTTGACGTGCTAAGTCCATTGTTTGTGCAACCTTGGTCTCGGCAACTTCGTAAGTGAAAACACCACAAACACCGACACCGCGCTTGTGTACGTGCAACATGATCTGTGTCGCATCTTGCGCTGATTTACTAAAGAATTGCTCAAGAACCTGGATCACAAACTCCATAGGTGTGTAATCGTCATTCAGCATGAGGACTTTATACATCGCTGGCCGCTTGGTTTTTTTACGCGGTTTAACGACAACGCCGGTCTCATGATCGTTATCAATGTCAGGTGGTGTGTTCTTATCAGCCATCTTGCTCAAATATCAGTTTNNCAAAGTGTGTAGTCTTACATAACTGTGTACGTCTTACACCTTAATTTAGTTCACAATACTGGCATCCCAAATGGCCAAACGAAAAGTTTTTTTATACAAAGCAAAACGGCCTGCATTTTAAGGGCAGACCGTCATGATATGTGCATAATTTTAACACAAAAAAAGAACGCCCGACGGAGGGAGGTTTCCATCGGGCGCTCGTACTACTGCCAATTCCCAATAATAAGGGGGGATGGGAAAAA
>DGOK01000016.1:0-15960 GCA_002389385.1 Rhodospirillaceae bacterium UBA4468
TATCCTTCCCACTCATCATTTTTCGAGCGCTGCTAAAGCCGAGGCGTGCATCGCGTTAAGAGCGCGTTCAGCTATTGCGCGTGCTTTCGCATCCAACAACCAAGGCTCTAAAGTATTCCGCGCATCACTTTGCAAAAGCTCTGATAACGCATCCGCAGTTTTCACCGCCGCGATAATGTCCCGGTCATTTAAATGGGCCTCAATATTTGCAACAGCATCTTCAACGGGATCGCCCGATGATCCGTCCGTGCGACGCAAGGCAACCAAGGCCGAAATTTTTCCAGCAGCTTGATCGAGCCAATCGCCGCCATTAATACGCGCAAGCGACACAATATCACCTGCAATCGATGAAAACTGTGTTTGCAGATGATGAAGCGTTGGCAGTCCACTGTCAGCATTTGTTGTGAGCTGGGTGGCAGCACCAATGACATCCGGACTATTAGTGCCAATCGACTGTAATGCTAATAATTGAGCTGAATAAGGGCGTCCAGACATCACAGCATCACGAAGCTGCGCGACCGCCAGAACAACGCCTTGTCTCGATGCACCGCCCGTACTGTTCGTCTCAATACTTTGAAGCTTTTGATTAAGTGAGGCGACTTCGCTATTTCTGGATTGGTCTCTTTGCTCCAACTCATCAATCCGCGACAACATAGGGCCCAGATCAATATCTCCACCCGTGCTAGATGTGACGGCGCTTGCAAGGGCGCGAACCTCAGAGAGCTTCCGCTCAAGATCATCAATGCGTGCCAGAGCCTTGTTCAGTTCTGATTGTGCGCGGACACTTTCTTGCTTCAATACCGCCATCGGCGCGTCACTATTCAATCCCGCCAAGGTCTCTTCAAGAGATGCGACCCGGCTGGCCAATACATCTACTACGGAAACTGTTTCGCTCGTTGATTTAGCCGTTCCCGTCATAAACGCTGGCAGACGCGACTGAACTTCGGGCATCCAGACGTCACGCGTTGTATAAGCACCGCCACCGATAAGAATAATCACAATAATAAATGTCAAGAACCCACGGCCACCACCGTCGGTTTTATCTGTGGATGCGACAGGCGCAGAGGGCTCTGCGCTACCACCACTTGGTACCGTGCTGGACTTTGCAGGCGACGATGTCTCAGCAGTCTTCTTCGCTTCAGCGCTTTTGGCTGGCGTTACCAGCGGTGTTGCAGCCGATGCCTTTTTGTCCGTTTTGCTCTTGGAACCTGCTTTTGCAGATTTGGCATCCGGTTTTTTCGCCGGATCCGATGGTTCAGCCATCTGAAGTCCCTCTCAATTATCCGCGTCTGCGGTTTCTCAGTAATAACAAGTCCGGACTGCTTCCAGCAAGGACTCCTGACAAGGATGTGCCGCAATAATTCGTTCATGCCATGCGCTGGTTGATGCTTTACTTGCATTCTGGCTCAGCGCAAATAGCTTCATTTCAGCGACCGCCGTCGATAAGCCAGCGTCCACTATCAATGTATCCAGAATATGTGCCGTTCTTGGCGAATACACAATCATCCCATCGACTTTCTTAGCACGGATCGCCTCAATCACTTCAACCGGCAATTCTTGTGCGGCCGTTGCTTGATAAAGCACATGGCGCACAACACGAAAGCCATTCGTCGTCAATATACCAGACAGGTCACCTGCAACAACAGACGCACAGGCATGTACTAGATCACCATTATCAGGATCACATGACCTGCTCACCAACCCAGCTAAATCGTCAACGTCACCACTCGCTGTCGTGACGTTCTTGAATTTTAGGTCTTTCAACGCACGTGCCGTTGCATCACCAACCGCATAAACGGGTATATCTCGATCAGATGATCGCACAGCGAAGGCGCGCGCGCCGTTCGCACTGGTAAATAGCACCCCCTGCACACCCTTAAGGTCAACTTCAGAGCCAAGAATAGCATCTATGAGCATCAAGGGCGCAGCAATCGTCTCAATGCCTAAATCAGCAAGTGCTGACGCCAAAGAGGCTGCATCTTCAAGCGGCCGCGTGATGGCAAGCATCGGCATTATATGGCCTCGTCAAAAAAACTCGCACCTGCACGCTGTTTCAACTCGAGCCCGGCGTCGCGCCCAAGGGCTTCAGCGTCACCAACGGCACCTGTCACATCAGTATGCAAAAGCTCTGAACCATCTGGGCGTGCGATCAGTCCTCGCAGGCGCATCTGATCTCCATTAATCTCAGCAAGTCCAGCGATGGGTGTTTGGCACGAGCCATCAAGCGCATCAAGCATTGCGCGTTCACACATCACTGTTTGCCGTGTCGGTGCATCATCCAATGCGCTCAGGAATGCCAGCGTGCGTTCGTCATCAGCCCGGCACGTAATACCCACAGCGCCTTGCGCGCAGGCTGGCAAAAAATCCTCAGGAAATAAAATCTCAGTTGCAACATCGCGCTGACCCAATCGGTCCAATCCAGCCAGAGCCAAAAACGTTGCATCAAACTCACCTGCGGCGAGCTTGCCCAATCGCGTTTGCACATTGCCTCGGATAATATCCACGTCCAAGTCCGGACGTTTATTCAAAAGAATAGCTTTACGACGCAATGATGCGGTTCCAACGCGGGCACTTTGAGGTAAATATTTAAGGCATGGGAATGTCAGACTAATAAATGCATCCCTAGGATCGGCACGGGGCAAAATACAACCAATTGCCATACCTTCAGGTAACCATGTCTCAAGATCTTTCATTGAATGAACGGCGATATCGATACGCTTGTCCATCAGGGCAAGGTCCAATTCCTTCGTGAACAGTCCTTTACCACCAATCTCAGACAATGGCCGGTCGAGAACCAGATCACCCGTCGTCTTCACAGCATCAACTTTTAACTGCCCTTCAAGCTCGGGGTGCGCCGCACGCAGCAAGTCAGCAGCTGTCTCCGTCTGCACCATCGCCAAGGGGCTTGAGCGTGTACCTATAATAAGTGGGGTCGATTGCGCCGTCATGAGAACCTTATATATCAGTATCAATATTAGACGCCCTTGGCGTCGGTTTCCCGCAAGAGTAAAGTCCCGGACTTGGAAGCGAAAGGGCTTTGACGTGATTGTTTTGGGAATTGAAACGAGTTGTGATGAAACGGCTGCTGCCGTTGTCGACGATGCACGGGTCATTCACGCAAACGTCGTCCTGTCGCAAATTGAAGAACACCGCCTATATGGTGGTGTCGTGCCTGAAGTCGCGGCGCGCTCGCACCTTGAACATGCGGATTCCGTGATCGCTCAGGCCATGCAAGACGCCAATATGTCTTTTAAAGACCTGGACTGCATTGCCGCAACAACCGGGCCCGGCCTCATCGGCGGCGTTCTTGTGGGTGCGATGTCCGCTAAAGCCATCGCCTTGGCGAGCGGCAAACCCTTTGTCGCTGTTAATCATCTTGAAGGCCACGCCTTAACCGTGCGCTTAACCAATGACGTGCCGTTTCCCTATCTGCTGCTGCTCGTCTCAGGCGGGCACTGTCAGCTACTGATTTGTGAAGGCGTTGGTCAGTATAAACGTTTGGGCACGACCATCGACGACGCTGCAGGGGAAGCCTTTGATAAAACCGCAAAGATGTTAGGGCTCGGATATCCGGGCGGCCCTCTTGTTGAAAAAGCCGCCGTAGGCGGCGACGCAAAACGCTTTAATCTGCCTCGTCCTATGAAAGGCCGTCCGGGGTGTGATTTTTCATTCTCAGGCCTCAAGACAAGCGTTCGGCGGGCGGTTGAAACGCTTGATGGTCCCCTGGGTCTAGACGCAACACGTGACCTGGCCGCGTCTTTTCAATTAGCTGTCGCAGAGACCTTGGTCACCCGCACCAAGAACGCCATCAAGATGGCCAAAGATATTCACCCAAACATTAAGCATCTTGTCGTCGCAGGTGGCGTTGCCGCCAATCAGGCGATTGGCACGGCACTGACCGAGCTTGCCGAAAAATCCAACATGTCATTGGTAAAACCCGCGCCAGCACTTTGCACCGACAACGGCGCAATGATTGCCTGGGCCGGCCTTGAACGATTCCGTTTAGGCCATAGCGACCCCCTGGATTTCAAAGCACGCCCGCGCTGGCCGCTCGACCCCGACGCCCCGTCCGCCGCCTATGCAGGGGCCAAGGCGTAAAACACCACAGCAAGATAAAGAGCCTGCCTATTAAATCTGCAGGCATTCAATTCAAGCCTAATGAAACGAGTTGGCCGTCATCTTTAGTAACGGTATAGCGGTCGTGGAATAGTGAGAACGATGACTTCTCAGTGAAATACTGAACCCGAAAAACGAATAACTGGATCAAACAAGAAACGGTATTCGATAAGGGTAAAAGCATTCTCAACTAAACCGGTAATTGCACGTGACAATCAAGCGTAAGCTGACCTAGAGTTATCATATGAAAATTGCCGCACGATCCTTACTGCTGCTTCTCCTTGGGGTGTCTGTCCTCACAACCGGTTGCGTTCAAAAATCTAGAACCACGCACATCACAACGACAAACACGACCAATCTCCCAAAGGGCATCAAATCCAAAATCTTTGCAGTTGCCGCAATGAAGAAAACTAAGGACGCAAATAAAAGCTTCAAAAAAAAGATTTCGACGATGCAGAAAAGAAATGCAAATTCCGATTTATACTTATCAATAAAATAGACCTCGATACTATTGATCTGAAATCTCGGGACTTGCTAGCTTCTGATTTGCTGTTGCTAAAAACTTCTTGCTTACACCTTTTAGGTAGAATCGCAGGCAAGAAAGAAAACTGGCCAGAAGCCATCCAATTTCATAACTAGGCCCTTAATGCGATCAAAGAAGGCTCTCCCCTTACGCCTGAAAAACCAGCTTGGAATGAATTTGGAGGTGATGCTTATTGGTGGCTCACCGTCGCATATCAGAGCATTAAAAGCCGTGATGACGTTAAAAAATATATCCAGCTCGTCATAAAGGAATCTGAAGTGCTGATCACGAAAAGCGCATACCCACAGAAATGGCGTGCCATTAACTTGCTCGCTAGCTGGGAATTAAAGCGCCAAGATTTGAAGCGTCAGATAACCAATAACTTTGCTATAGACGTTACAAATTTCCAACTGATGGTCGACGACATACAAAAAGAAGCAAAGGCCTATCGTGAAAAATTTCCAGGTGATGACAAAGCTTCAAAGCTTGCCGATCATCTCGACAGAATCGTTCTCAATTTCCAAAGTCGGCTGGATAAAATTTACGATCAGGGCATTTTCAATCTTCGCATCGCTTCCTGAACTAAGACTGCGCACAAACTTTTAATCCATTGCTATCCATGCACAGGTGACAGTCTCGACCCTATCATTTAAAATCACCGCATGAAAAATATTACAGTCATTGGCGGCGGCGCCTGGGGAACGGCATTGGCAACGGCGGCATGCCGCGCCAAGTGCTCGACAAAATTATATGCGCGCGAAACCGAGATCGTCGACGCGATCAATGCGGGCGAGGGCAATCCGGTTTTCCTGCCCAATGTATCTTTAAGCAAAGACATCCGTGCGACAGCTGATCTGAACGACGCTGTTAAAGATGCGGATGCGTTATTGATTGTCGTCCCCGCACAGTTTCTGCGCGCGACAGCTAAAGCATTATCCGACATAACACCTATGCATGTCCCAATTGTTCTTGCCGCCAAGGGAATTGAGCAAGGCACGCTCGCCTTGATGAGCGAGATCGTTGAAGAAACCATGCCACAGCATTCAATGGCCGCGATTTCAGGGCCCTCGTTCGCGGCTGAAGTGGCGCGCGGCCTGCCGGTTGCGCTGACGTTAGCGTGCACCGACGACGTGCTAGGTCAAAAACTTATCAATGCCCTCGCCAGTCCCATGTTCCGCATTTATCAGTCTGATGACTTGATCGGTGCCGAGATCGGTGGCGCGGTCAAAAACGTTCTCGCCATCGCCTGCGGAGTCGTTGAAGGGCGCGGCCTTGGCAACAATGCACGCGCCGCACTTATCACACGCGGCCTTGCTGAACTCATGCGCCTTGGCCATGTCAAAGGCGCGTCTACAGGCACCATGATGGGTCTAGCTGGGCTTGGTGATTTGGTTTTGACGTGTAACGCCATGCAGTCTCGGAACTTCTCGTTCGGGCACGCGCTGGGTCAGGGGAAATCCGTTGCCGAAATTCTGGCCTCCCGGGTTGCTGTCACCGAAGGCGTGACCAGCTCAACGTCCGTTAAAGAGCTCGCGGATAAACACAACGTCGAGATGCCAATCTCGGCCAGTGTTCACGCGATTATTCATGAGAACAAAGATATCGATGTCGCTATCGCTGAATTGATGGAACGACCACTCAGACCTGAAACCACATAAACCTTCCAACCTCAAAGACTAAGGATTCCTTCATGCATTTTGTCATTTATTGTCTGGATAAGCCAAACCACGGACATGTCCGCGCAGAAAGCCGCCCCGCCCACGTTGAATATTTAAAGGCGAGCGCCGCAAAAATTATCGCTGCGGGCCCGATGCTCAGCGATGACGGCGAAGGTATGATCGGATCAACATTGATTATGACATTCACAGATCGCAGCGAAGCCGAGGCGTGGGCCGCAAACGACCCATACGCGCAAGCGGGCCTTTTTGAGAGCGTCGACATTCGCGCATGGAAAAAAGTATTTCCAGCGGATTAATGCGAGGAGGGCGTCATGAAGTATTGGCTGATTAAATCTGAACCTGGATCGTGGTCATGGGATGACCAGGTCCGCGTGGGTGTCGAGCCCTGGGATGGTGTCAGGAATTATCAGGCGACCAATAACATGAAAGCCATGGAGATCGGCGACCGCGCGTTCTTTTATCATTCGGTCAAAGAAAAGTGCATCGTCGGTATCGTTGAAGTCGCGTCGGATTATTATCCAGATCACACAGACCCAAAGGGCCGGTTTGGTATGGTTGATTTCAAGGCGCTCAAGCCTGTACCCAAGCCCGTATCATTGGCGGATATCAAGGCTGACGAGCGCTTGTCAGAGCTTGCACTTATGAAACAATCGCGATTATCGGTGGTGCCCATCGATGCCAAATCCTGGAAAATTATCTGCAAAATGGGTCGGGTCGACGCATGAGCGACGTTCGTTTGTGTGCACTGGACGATATAGCCGACGGCACCTCTGCCGGGTTTATTGCTGAATTCAAAGATAAACGCATCGCCGTCCTTGCCGTACGCCAGGGTGACACCATTTTTGTTTATGAAAACAATTGCCCGCACATCGGCTCGCCGCTGGATTTTAAACCTGGACAGTTTCTGAATATTGAGCGAACGCACATCATCTGCTCGACCCACGGGGCCTTGTTCGAAATCAATGACGGCCGTTGCATTTCCGGTCCTTGCGAAGGCGATCAGCTAACTTCGCTGGACGCATTTATTCGAGACGGCAGCATCTATGTTTCTGCGCGCGGGGCTTGAAAAGCTAAAATCACTGATATCCACTTGGCAACGTTCGCATATTGTCGATAATCGTCTTTAAAGTGGGGAAACCACACGATCGCTGAAAAACAGCAGGCATTAGGGAGACGTTCAGATGAGTGAAGCACACGTATATCCGGTCACGGCCGAATTCGCCAAAAACGCGCATATTGATAAAGCCAAGTATGAAGATATGTATGGCGCTTCAATCGATGATTCTGAGGCCTTTTGGGCTGAGCACGGCAAGCGTATCGACTGGATCAAGCCATATACAAAGGTCCGGGACGTAAACTTCAAAACACCGGGCGTATCGATTAAATGGTTTTACGATGGCACATTGAACGCATCCGCGAACTGCCTCGACCGTCACCTTGAAACACGTGGAGACCATACGGCGATTATCTGGGAAGGCGACGACCCGGCTGATTCTGAGCACGTTACCTACCGTGACCTGCATGAGCGTGTCTGCCGCCTATCCAATGCGATAAAAGCGCGCGGCGTTAAAAAGGGCGACCGCGTTACTTTATATATGCCGATGGTTGTCGAAGCCGCTGTTGCAATGCTGGCCTGTACGCGGATTGGCGCTGTCCATTCAATCGTATTTGGCGGGTTCTCCCCTGACAGCTTGTCTGCGCGTATTATTGGTTGTGATTCAAACTGTGTCATTACAGCCGACGAAGGCTTACGTGGCGGCAAAAAGGTTCCCCTTAAAGCCAACACAGACGAAGCCCTGAAAGACTGCCCTAGCGTTGAGACCGTGATCGTCGTCAACCGCACAGGTGGCGATGTAAATATGCAAGAAGGCCGCGACGTTTGGTATGAAGACATCTGCGCAGAAGCATCACCCGACTGCCCGCCAGAAGAAATGAACGCTGAAGATCCGATGTTCATTCTCTATACATCGGGCTCAACCGGCGCGCCGAAGGGTGTTTTACACACAACAGGCGGCTATATGGTTTATGCCTCCATGACCCACGAATACATCTTCGATTATAAAGATGGCGAAGTGTATTGGTGTACTGCTGACGTGGGTTGGGTCACGGGTCACAGCTATATCGTCTATGGCCCACTGGCGAATGGCGCGACCACTTTGATGTTTGAAGGGGTGCCAAATTATCCGTCAATTTCACGGTTCTGGGATGTTTGTGATAAGCACAACGTCAATATCTTTTACACCGCGCCAACCGCTATTCGTGCGCTCATGCGCGAAGGTGATGAGCCTGTTAAACGCACATCCAGAAAATCTCTGCGTGTGCTGGGCTCCGTCGGCGAGCCGATTAACCCGGAAGCATGGGAATGGTATTACAACGTTGTCGGCGACGGGCGCTGCCCGATTGTCGATACATGGTGGCAAACTGAGACAGGCGGCATTTTAATCACGCCGCTGCCGGGTGCCATTGATCTGAAGCCTGGGTCTGCGACCAAGCCATTCTTTGGCGTCCAGCCTCAACTCGTCGATGGTGACGGCAAGATTCTCGATGGCGCAACCGAAGGCAACTTATGTCTTCCCGATAGTTGGCCTGGTCAGATGCGATCCGTTTACGGTGACCATGACCGCTTCGAGCTTACATATTTCTCGACCTATCACGGCAAGTACTTCACTGGTGATGGCTGCCGACGTGACGAAGATGGGTATTACTGGATCACAGGTCGCGTCGACGATGTTATCAACGTCTCCGGCCACCGGATGGGAACAGCAGAAGTCGAAAGCGCCCTCGTCGCACATCCAAAAGTCGCCGAGGCTGCCGTTGTTGGCGCACCGCATGACATCAAAGGTCAGGGCATCTATGCCTATGTCACGTTGAACGCCGGCGAACCATCCACTGATGAATTGAAAAAAGAACTCGTAGGATGGGTCCGCAAGGAAATTGGCCCGATTGCTTCACCTGACTGGGTTCAGTGGGCGCCCGGATTACCAAAAACCCGATCCGGTAAAATCATGCGTCGAATTTTGCGGAAGATCGCTGAGGATGATTTCTCAAACCTTGGGGATACATCAACGCTTGCTGATCCTGCCGTTGTCGATGACCTGGTTGAGAACCGACAAAACAAACAGAGTTAATTTGGAACCAGTGATTTGGATATTTTTGGGGCCCCGTTAGGGGGTTCAAATTTTTTTTAAGCGGCATCTTCATCTTCGTTCAGCATTTGCTCAACGCGCAGCAAATTTTGAGCAATGACCTTCGCGCGTTTCTTTTGTCCGCGTAATTGCCTGAATACTTGAATAGCCCCTTGGAAACAGGCTGCAGCTTCTTGCAGCAAGTAATCTTCATTCGTGCGTTTCGCCAAGGCGAAACATGCCGCACCCAGATTGTTTGACGTCTGGGCCCATAACAATGGTGTCACGTTCCGACGACGAATTTCGAGAACTTTTCTAAATATCGAGATCGACTGTTAAAGGATAGCCTCGGCATTGCCGTGACCACCAAGCGCCATTTGCACAACACCATAATGATTCATCACCTCAGCCCAGCGGAGCGGCATTTGAGCCTTATCATAAACGGTCAGAGATTCTTCAAACGCAGAGGCGGCTGTCTTTAAATACTCTGTCGATTTTTCTGGCACCATGGTCGCCATTTTATATAACACCATGGCCCGCCTCACATGCGCCAGCGCCCAATCGTAGCCATGCTCATCACGTCCAAGCGAATCTGCAACCCCTTTGTAGCGTGCAATCGCCGCCTCGAGCGCCAACGGATCTTTTCTGAGCCGTGCGTCAGCTTCAAGGATAGCCCCCAAATGCGTTTGAATGAGTGCCCACATCAAAGGCGATTGCTTGGCCTCGATCAACGCGTCCGCAGCTTCATAGATTTTCACCGCACCTTTAAGTGCCCGCTTATTACCAAACCGAACAGCGGTCGCGAATGCATTACCAACGACGTTCAGCGCCGTGACTCTTGTGTCGAGTGGGACCGATTTAGCAAGCTCTTCAATCGCTTTTTGCGCACCAACCATCACTTCGCTCATTCGGTCAGCAAGCTCTTTTTTTGATCCAGATGTAACGGGAAGCAATGCTGCCATGGTCGCAGCGCGAACAATATCGCCAACTCCATCTGGAATTGGAACAGGTAAGTCCAACGTATCTGCCATCCCAAAAGTTCCAGGCTGACCATCCGCACTTGCCCCAAAAGATAAAAACCGAAGCCGGGCAACCGTACCCATATCTTCCATTTCGCCCCAAATCATGAGATCTGCTTGCTCGTCCATGATCCAGTTACTGCCTTCATCAGACGCAAGCAAAAGGCGCTCGAGAAGGCCCACACGAAGATTGAGCTTTAAGGTTCTTTCTAACCGTAAAGTTTGAAACGACCCTTCGGTGCTAAGCATATTCGCAATATAGTCAGATATTTCTTTGCCGCCGCTGCCAAACAAGCTCGCGACCTGCACCGAACCTTCGGCACCGCCATCACTGGGGCGGAATCCATTACCAGAACGCTTAGCACCCCGGCGCCGTTTCTTTTTACGCACCCCTTTCTTTGAAAAAAGGTCGCCAAAAATTCCAGAAAAATCCCCATGCCGACAATTTGCGCTTTCGTCTTAAAATAGCCCCTACCCGCATGATAATCCTGCCTTTGGGACTCCGCAAATCATTGGTAATAAACTGAGAATTTAAAAGTCGATACAACGGCCCTTCTTTTCCCAATCACCATAACGCGTCGGCTCAGGCCCTTTTGGGCCACCTGTCTCACCTACCTTGCCTTCAATGATCACTTTGGTCTCCACATCCGGTTTCGGCGCAGGCTCGTCATTTAATCCTGATGCTTTCGGTGTATTGTCATTCATTAATTATTCTCTCATTTATATCAGCAGTGATTGCAATTGCTTACATTTGAGATAATTCAATAATACAGAGACCACAAGGTTTCGGTATGGAGGATCACACATGAACCATATAAAAACAGGTATATTGCTGGCTGGATTAACGGCCTTGTTCATGGGCGCAGGCTTCATGCTTGCCGGTGAAGGTGGGATAATCATTGCGCTCGTCGTCGCAATTGGTATGAACGCCTTTGCCTATTGGAACTCTGATAGTCTTGTGCTGAAGATGTACAAGGCCCGTGAAGTGACGGCGCAAAGCTCGCCGGGGTTCTATGGTATTATCGAGCAATTGGCCCGCCGCGCTGAATTACCGATGCCCCGCGCTTATATCATCGAAAATCCGCAACCCACGCCTTTGCAACGGGCAGGAACCCTGAAAATGCGGTCGTCGCAGCAACGACAGGTTTACTAAAGCTTCTCAACCATGAAGAGATCGCAGGCGTCATGGCGCACGAACTCGCACACGTAAAAAATCGCGATACACTGATCATGACCGTCACAGCAACAATCGCTGGCGCCCTTTCAATGCTTGCGAATTTTGCTCTGTTCTTTGGCAATAATCGTAATAATCCACTTGGGATTATTGGTACGATTGCGGTGATGATACTGGCACCGTTTGCCGCGATGCTCGTGCAAATGGCGATTTCAAGAACCCGTGAATACGGCGCAGACGCCGGAGGGGCTGAAATATGTGGTAATCCAATGTGGCTTGCCAGCGCGCTAAAGAAACTCGAACAAGGTGCGACGACGATCGACAACGACGTTGCCGAAGATAATCCATCGACAGCACATATGTTTATCGTTAATCCGCTGCATACGCGGAAAACAGATAGTCTGTTTTCGACCCACCCAAAAACGGCAAACCGTGTTCAGAAGTTACGTGATCTTGCGGGTATTGTCGGCAGGCCCTGGGGCTAGGGCCAACACTTAACGAGGCAGGAGCGCGATAATTTTATCTGCTGCAGTTTCAGGATCCATAATATCTGTATCAATCCGAAGCTCAGGCTCTAGAGGCGCTTCATAGGGTGAATCGATCCCCGTAAAATTCGCGATTTCTCCTGCGCGCGCACGTGAATAAAGTCCCTTAGGATCCCGTTGTTCGCATGTCTCAAGCGACGCATCAATGTGAANNTTCAAAGAATTCACCATCGTCCATCAGGGCGCGCGCCATATCCCGGTCACCTCTGAACGGCGAGATCGCAGAGACAAGAACAATTATCCCAGCATCAACAAACAATTTGGCAACCTCTGAAATCCGGCGGATATTTTCAACCCTGTCCGCATCTGTGAAACCTAAATCTCTATTGAGGCCATGGCGAACGTTGTCACCATCAAGCATGTACGTGCGTCGTCCCATATGATGGAGTTTAGCTTCGACAACATTAGCGACGGTTGATTTTCCTGACCCTGACAATCCAGTAAACCACAGCAAGGCTGGCGCTTGGCCCATTGCTTTCGCACGTTCAACTTTATCGAGCGTCAATTTCTGACGCGTTAAATTCCGCGCGCGGCGCAAAGCATAATCGATCATCCCTGCACCAACTGTCTCGTTGGTGTACCGATCAATGAGAATAAAGCCGCCCGTTTCTTTGCACATCGTATAAGGCTCGCACGCCAACCGACGATCAAAACTCAGATTGCAGACACCAACATCATTAAGCTCTAACGATTTCGTCGCCGTCTGCTCCAGCGTATTTACATTCACTTTATATTTTAACTCGCTGACCCATGCGAGTGCAGAACTTGTCGCCAGTTTTATCTCATACTGACGTCCCGGGATCATTTCTATATCGGACATCCAAATCAGATGTACCTGCACTTGATCCGTAGGTTCCATCTCTGATTCAGAATGACAAATAACGTTGCCGCGGCTGACATCAATATTATCGTTCAGCACGACCGTGATACTTTGTCCGATCAATGCTGTTTCTATTGCGCCATCGTAAGTTGAAATTTCGGCGACCGTCGATTGCGCTCCGTCAGGCTCCACCGTGACGGGATCACCAACGTTTAAAGGGGCGCCCGCAACAGTTCCGGAAAATCCTCTAAAATCTGCATTTGGTCGGCTAACGCGCTGCACAGGCAGTCGAGCACCACACCCACTCGACAGTTCAACAATCTCAACTGTTTCCAAATGCTCAAGAATGCATAGACCTTTGTACCAAGGCATCTGCTCACCCAGAGACGAAATATTTTCACCATGCAAAGCGGATACTGGAATGGCCGTTATGTTAGAAACACCAATTTGATCCGAAAATTCTTTATACGCACTGACAATACTCAGAAAAACATCTTCATTATAATCAACCAGATCCATCTTGTTGATCGCGAGAGTGATCGATTTTATCCCTAGAAGATGCGCGATATACGTATGTCGTTTTGTCTGTATCACAACACCTTGGCGCGCGTCTACCAGAATAACCGCAAGGTCAGCCGTCGATGCACCTGTCGCCATATTACGTGTGTATTGTTCGTGGCCGGGCGTGTCTGCGACGATGAAACTGCGGTTTGGCGTCGCAAAGTATCGGTACGCAACATCGATCGTAATGCCTTGCTCGCGTTCGGCTTGAAGCCCATCTACAAGCAGCGCGAAATCAATCCCATTATCAACCGTTCCAAATTTTTTGCTGTCAGATTGCAAAGCATCTTGCTGGTCATCAAAGATCGCTTTCGCATCATACAAAAGTCGACCAATCAAAGTAGACTTACCATCATCAACACTTCCGCATGTCAAAAAGCGAAGCTGCGTCATTTGTTCTGTCGTTGCGCTCATCAAAAATACCCCGCGCGTTTTCTCTTTTCCATGGAGCCTGATTGATCGTGATCAATGACCCGCCCATGACGTTCGGATGTTCGCGTAACCTGAGTCTCCGAAATAATATCATCGATGGTTGTTGCTGTAGACGGGATGGCCGCCGTCAGTGGATAACAACCAAGCGTACGAAAACGGACCATTTTCATCATCGGGGTTTCGCCGTCGTGTAATGGGAACCTATCATCATCAACCATAAACAACTGGCCATCGCGAGCCACCACGGGCCTCTCTTTGGCAAAGTATAAAGGCACGATGGGAATATTCTCAGATTTGATGTAATTCCAAATATCTAATTCTGTCCAATCCGATAACGGGAATGCACGCACACTCTCGCCGGGTTGAACGCGACAGTTGAAAAGATTCCAAAGTTCTGGGCGCTGACGTTTGGGCTCCCAATTATGGCTCTCGTTTCTAAATGACATAACGCGTTCTTTGGCTCGGGACTTTTCTTCGTCGCGCCGGGCGCCCCCAATCGCGCAGTCAAATTTATGTGCATCCAGGGCTTGTTTCAGGGCGTCCGTCTTCATCACATCTGTGTGTAATGATGACCCGCTATCAATCGGATTGATCCCTTTCGCGAGACCATCGGCATTGGTGTGAACGATGAGATCCAGTCCCTGCTTAGCAGTGAGCTGATCACGAAACTCAATCATCTCTTTAAATTTCCACGTCGTATCAACGTGCAACAAAGGGAACGGCACGAGACCTGGATGAAATGCTTTCATCGCCAGATGCAGAAGAACAGCGGAATCCTTGCCAATTGAATACATCAGAACCGGACGTTCAAACTCTGCCACCACTTCACGAAGGATGTGGATGGATTGAGATTCCAAGCGTTGCAGGTTGCTGAGTCCGGTCATGGCTGAGTTTTCTTTTTAAACAATTTTTGTCCGTTTCTGATACACGCAATCGCGACGCACGCTATCTTATTTATGTGTCATAAAAGAACAATGGTCAGGTGGTTATATATTTCTTTTGCCGTTAAGGACACAAAGACATATGAGTGACACTCGTGTATCGCTTTATAATAGCTATGTGTATTGAGGCTCATGTCACAAAACCGAAAATCAAAGAATGTAGACGCAAGCATGATTGTCGCCAGACGCGCTGCATTTGAAGTCCTGCGCAACGTGATATTCAAGAAGCGTGCCTTGGATGACGCATTTGGATTTATCCCCCAGTTTTTGGCGTTAACCGGCGCTGACAGAGGGTTCGCAAGCTATATTGTGCGCACTGCTCTCAGACGCCTGGGCCAAATTGACGCATTGATTGATCATTGCGTGCCAGATTCTTTGCCTAGAAAGGCTCGCCCTGTACGTGACGTTTTACGCATTGGTATTACGCAACTGCTGTTTTCAGCCACAGCGCCACATGCAGCCGTGTCGACGACCGTTGATTTGTGCCGGGATGTTGAACAGGTTCCTTTTGCAAAACTGGTCAATGCCGTCATGCGTCGGATACAGCGTGAAGGCGCGCAGTTACTTGAAGCGCAAGACCCCGCTCGCCTCAATACCTCAGACTGGCTCTGGGAGAGCTGGGTTAAGGCATACGGCGAAGAAACGGCCCGCGCAATCGCCGCTATTCATCTTGAAACGCCGCCTCTTGATCTGACCCCAAAGTCAGACCCAGAAATGTGGGCAGAGCAACTTGGCGGCACCGTCATTCTAGATGGGACTGTGCGCCTGAGCGAAGCATCTGATGTCACAATGCTCGATGGGTTCGAAGACGGTCATTGGTGGGTTCAAGACGCCGCGGCACGCCTCGCCGTCATACTTTTAGGTGACCTGCAGGATAAACATGTCATCGATCTTTGCGCCGCACCCGGCGGCAAAACGATGGAGTTACTCTCGCTTGGCGCCAGCGTCACGGCCGTTGATATCTCTGAACGTCGCATGGGCCGCGTTCGAGAGAACCTTCAACGCACAGGCTATCCGGCAACGTT
>DGOK01000016.1:16026-17591 GCA_002389385.1 Rhodospirillaceae bacterium UBA4468
GGCTGACATCGTCTTGCTCGACGCGCCTTGTTCGTCGACAGGCACACTGCGTAGACACCCGGATATTGCACATCTCAAATCAATGGACGATGTGACGAAGCTTTCTGGCATTCAGGATCAACTTTTAGACCGTGCGGCAGTCTACATTAAACCGGGTGGTATGTTGATGTTTGTGACGTGTTCTCTTCAACCCCAAGAAGGGCTTGAACGGGTGACTGCATTTCTTGATCGTCACACCGATTTCGCCCGTGTCGGCATCCAAAAAGCGGAACTGCCTGGGCTTGAAGATGCCATCACACCTGACGGTGATCTCCAAACCTTGCCACATTTACTTGGCGATCAAGGCGGTATGGATGGTTTTTTTGTCGCACGGCTGGTCAAAACAACGCATAATCTATTGCCATTAAATTGACAGATTTTTGCCCGATTTTAAATTTTGATGTTTGTACGTACGTGCATGCCAATAGCAATCGATAGTCATGACCCTTAGCCTACCTGCTTCCGTCCAAACAATGATCTACGGCTCCGGTATCTATGATTTGATACTTGGTCGAAAAGCACCAAAGACGGTTCGCGTCCCAAAGGGCATTCACGGCCTCAGCGCACAAGCAGAAACTTATGCCATGCTGCGCCGCCCTTCTTTCGAACTGCCGACACGCGAGATCAAAGGTGATTTCTTATGGCTTGCAGGCAACACCCATAATGCACCTTCTGCATGGGCCGTTATCGCTGAATGGCTGTCATACAACGATAAGTGGCATGCGGAAAGTTGGCGCGGAGATATCCTTGGCGCACGGATCACAAACTGGTTAAGCGCTTTCGACTACATTAGTCCACATATTGACGCCGTTGACCAACAGCGCTGGGCAACATCTATCCTCCGCCAAGCACTTCATTTGCAACGCGTCCCGATAGTAGACATTCATCCCTGGCAGAAATTCATCGTCCACCAAGCGCGGATCAATGCATCATTGGCACTGCCTAATCTTGAGGCAAAACTGCAAGGGCATTTGAACTCACTCGGCGTCGATGTTGACCAACAAATCCTGAGCGACGGCGGCCATATCGAACGTTCTCCTAGTCGCGCGCTCGCCGTCCTTGCGATCTTGTCGGAAATTCAGGACGCCCTCGTCGGACATCACATCGAGCCCCCTAACGAGCTTATTTCTGCGATGGACCGAATGGTGCCTTTCATCAAAGCGCTTCGCCATGGCGACGGTGGGTTTGCGTTAATGGGGGGTGCCAGCGGCGATACCAGCTCCTTGATTGATGCGGTACTGAAATCATCCGGCGGCAAAGGCAAGGCGATGACTTCGGCGCCGCATACGGGATTTCATCGATTGCGGGCAGGGCAAACGACACTCATCGTTGATTGCGGCGAAACACGCATTCCAGATCCGAAAAGCTATAAAGGCCCTGGGTCTTTTGAGTTAAGCGTTGGCAAGGTTCGCATCATTAGCAACTGCGGTGCCAGGCTCGCCAACGACACACAACAGGCGACATGGGCAAACGCCCTCACACAAACGGCAGCGCACTCATCGCTCGTGATGAACGATAAAGATGCG
>DGOK01000016.1:17727-19919 GCA_002389385.1 Rhodospirillaceae bacterium UBA4468
GTGGCAGTGACCTACGGGGCGAAGACATCGTGACCGGTAGCCGCTCCCAACCGTTTTCTATCCGATTTCATATCTTTCCGAATGTCCGTGCATCGATGGTGTCTGGAGGGGGTGAAGTGATTTTAAAACCGCCAAAGGGCCGCGGATGGCGCTTCACGTGTCGCTATCCTGTCATGCTCGAAGAGAGCGTCTGCTTCTTTGATGGTCAGCAACATCGTGCCCAGCAAATCGTTATACTGGGGAACCACAAACCCGATGAAACAACCATCAAATGGCGCTTTAAAATGGAAGGCTGACCCCCTCATAAGGCCTGGTCAATCTGTCAGATAAACGCGCAAATCAATCTCGGCATTGTTAAGAAGTAACGAGACCGGGCATTGCGATGTCGGTGTAATAGTTCTGGCATAGTCAAATGTCTCGCGCTTGGCACTCCCTGTTACATGAAGGAATAAATGCCGCGTCTTCCGAATCGTTGATAAACTGAGACTAATCCGCTGATGCGGCACTGATGGCGCACGTCTAGAAACCACAGGGCTATCATCATTATCAAAACCAGCCACATCATCGCTTGGGAACAGGGATGCAAAGTGGCCGTCTTCACCCATGCCAAGATAAATCACATCGAGGGGCCACGGAAATATACTCAGCTTACGTTTTGCGGTTTTAAGACCACCTGCAATATCTAAATCTTCTGTCCACAACGGATGAAATGACGCGTCTTTTGCGCCTTGCTCCAGAAAACTCGATTGCACCATTGCGGCGTTGCTATCTTTATCAGATGGCAGGACACAGCGTTCATCGCTGAGTGTCACATCGACATCTGACCAGCGCAGCGGCATCGATGCCAAATTTGGTAAAACCATTTTTGGCGATCGTCCGCCAGACAAAGCAAGTGAGGCATGCTCATTTTCTGCAAGAGCGGCGTTTAATACGATTCCAAGATCATCGCTAAGCACGCGAGCGCAATCGTCTCGTGTTTGAAAGGTCTTAATAATCATATCGGCCACTCAAGACTGAAAGCAAATGTAAGAGGCTATATGCGCTTACAAATTCCAACGGATATATTTTGGCGGCATGTCGATATCTCGCCACATGCCTTTAAGGTCAGCAATCAGCCCGCCCTTGGTAAGCAATGATTCCAGCGTGCCACTCGTGAAGTCACTGTAAGCATCATGCCGAACGGCACCAACGATACAATCTACAGGCTCGATACCCTCTAAAGTGTCCCTTAGATTTAAGTCGTACTCGGCCTTGGCCTGTAACGGATCAGCACATGGATCATGCACTTCAACTTGATGCCCGAGGTCACTCAAGGCATGAACAAGGTCTGCAGATTTTGAGTTTCTGAGGTCTGGTACATTTTCTTTAAATGTAAGGCCCAACAACAAAATCTGCGCAGATTTTTTTCCAAGATTCCGGTCAATTTCCTGAGCAATAAATCCGGCCATGCCTTCATTTATACGTCGTCCAGAAAGAATAACCTCGGGTTCATGACCTAAGCTTCTGGCCAGGTGCGCGAGATAATACGGGTCGACACCAATGCAATGCCCGCCAACCAATCCTGGCGTAAAGGGAAGGAAATTCCATTTCGTATTTGCGGCTTCCAAAACATCATGCGTGTTGAGGCCAATCTTTTTAAAGATCATCGCCAATTCGTTCACGAAGGCTATATTGATATCGCGCTGTGCATTCTCGATAACTTTTGCGGCTTCTGCTGTTTTGATGTCTTTCGCAACAAAAACGCCACCCGACGTGACCCGGCTATAAATCTCTACGAGCTTTGCAGTAACGGTTTCGTTTTGCCCCGCAACAACTTTTGTAATCTTGTCGACGGTATATGTTTTGTCGCCAGGATTAATGCGTTCAGGCGAATACCCAATGAAGAACTCTTCACCACACCGAAGCCCAGACGCCGCTTCGAGTGCAGGCCCACAGAAATCTTCTGTGATACCCGGGTATACGGTACTTTCAAAAACAACAATGTTTCCAGGTTGAATAATTTTTCCAAGGCTTGAACACGCCGCGATCATCGCGCCGAGGTCAGGCAAATTTTCCGCATCAACAGGTGTTGGAACCGTGACGATGAAAATATCGGACCCCGTGATATCGTCGATCTGATCTGTAAATGACATTGTCGTCGTGCGAAGTGTTGCAGGCTCCACTTCGCCAGAGCGATCTTCGAAAGCTTTGAG
>DGOK01000055.1 GCA_002389385.1 Rhodospirillaceae bacterium UBA4468
AGCCTGTGATCATTAAAGACGATGATTAAGTGTCGCCTGGCAAACCGTAGCTTGGCGCCGATGTAGGGTCTAAGGCACGCGTCACGTAATCATCCCTTTGCGGTTTGTATCGTGCCCAAAGCGCATCAAGAGCATCGATATGGCAGTCATCCGTCCAATCCACCCGGAGGTCTACGATAGGCCACAGCGCCGATACCCGCATTGGCAAAGGTACAACGGGCTGCAACGGCTGGACTGGAAGACGCCACCGCAACGCCAAACATTCCTGTCCTTTGACAATGTGCAACAATGGAGAAGGTCATATTCCTAGTTTCTTTCTTTTACTATCTTCAATAGATGCTTTTTGCCGATTGCCCGTGTTGATCATGATCGCCCCCTAGCATGATACAACCCCCGCAAGGATCAATCATTCGAACCATAAACGCAAAGGGAAGATTCAAGGATTATAATCGCAGCTTGAAGCACCATCTATTAAATACTTCAATAGGCATGAATTACCTGTATTTGGATTGATTGTCTTAAATAATTGTGAGGAATGAATGCTTAACACACCCACAGCCCTTCGCGGCATGGTCACTGCGCCGCACCATTCGGCATCCGAGGCGGGGCTTCGCGTACTCCGAGATGGTGGAAATGCCGTTGAAGCAATGGTTGCGGCCGCAGCGGCGATTGCTGTTGTATATCCGCATATGAATGCAGTGGGTGGTGATGGCTTTTGGCTGATTGCTGAGCCTGGTAAAGCGCCGGTTGGTATTGATGCAGCTGGGCAAAGCGCTGCTCTTGCCACGCCTGAGTATTACAAAGCACAAGGATTGGATGGCATCCCGGCACGGGGACCGAATGCTGCATTAACGGTTGGGGGCACCATTGGCGGTTGGGCAGAAGCGCTTGCCTACGGGGGCGGCACGATGCCGCTAGAGCGTTTATTGGAAGACGCTATCTATCATGCACAAAATGGCGTGCCCGTTACGCAAGGTCAGCAAGACCTTACTCAGGAAAAGCTAGATGAGTTACGTGATGTTCCTGGATTTGCTGAAACGTATTTATTCGATGGCGTTGTGCCAAAAACGAGACAGGTTCTGAAACAGCTTGCGCTAGGGAATACCTTGGCAAGACTAGCTGAAGTCGGGCTCAACGATATGTTTGACGGCCTAACGGCGCAACATAATGCAAGGTACCTCGAAGCCGTTGGCAGCCCTTTACGACTTGCTGATTTCAAAGCGTACCGAGCAAAGCAGGTTTTACCGCTTCAGGTAAGCATCGGTGCAGGGACGCTGTTCAATATGCCGCCACCGACCCAAGGTATCAGCTCACTGATGATCTTGGCGCTGTTTGACCGTCTGCGAGTGACGCAGGGCGATAGCTTCGATCATATCCATGGATTGGTTGAAGCAACTAAACAGGCCTTTATTCTGCGCAACGCCCATGTCACTGATCTTGAGTTCATGGACGTTGATCCCAATGACTGGCTGGATAGTGCATTTCTCGACACGCTGGCGGATAACATTGATGTAAAACAAGCGATGGAATGGCCTCAACCAACAAAACCAGGTGACACAATCTGGATGGGCGCAATTGATAGCGAAGGTCGTTCGGTATCCTTTATCCAAAGCATCTATTGGGAATATGGATCAGGGGTTGTCGTGCCTGAAACGGGTGTTCTATTCCAAAATAGAGGGCATGGATTTACCCTCGAAGAAGGGCATCCCAATATATTGGCGCCAGGTAAGCGTCCGTTCCACACCTTGAACCCTGCAATGGCGCAATTGAATGATGGCCGAACGATGGTTTATGGCAACATGGGGGGCGAGGGCCAGCCACAAACACAAGCAGCCGTCTTCAGTCGATACGCAATGTTTGATCAACCACTTCAACAAGCTGTTACGGCACCGCGCTGGCTGTTAGGTAGGACATGGGGTGAAAATAGTACAACCCTGAAGCTTGAAAACAGATTCGAGCCTGAGTTGATACAAGCGCTTAAAGATGCTGGACATGTTGTTGATATGGTCGAGCCGTTTATATCCATTATGGGGCATGCGGGGGCTGTTGTTCGCCATGCGAGTGGTGTTTTAGAAGGTGCGACTGATCCAAGAAGTGATGGTGGCGTAAGTTCATATTAACCGGTTGCGTTGAAGATGGGTGTCATCATGGTTCAGATAGTTTCTGATAGCCGTACAGCCTCGTATTAGGTTTATAAAATATAAGTGGAGGGGACGTCGATGGGGAGATTTTTTGCACTGGTGGGAGCCGGTATTGGCACGCTAATAGGTGGTGTCATGCTAACGCTCAATGAGAATACAATTGGCTATTGGTTTTTAGGTATTGCCGGCCCGTTGTTTATTCTTGGCGTCTATGACGTTATCCAGGCGCGCCATACTTTGTGGCGTAACTATCCGATTATTTCTCATATGCGCTGGTTGTTTGAAGGCATTCGGCCTGAAATTCGACAGTACCTGATTGAAAGTGACGCGGACTCATTTCCATTTAACCGCGAGCAACGTTCGCTTGTTTATCAACGCGCCAAGAACCAGTTGCAGACGATCCCATTCGGTACTCAGCAAGATGTCTATGCATCCGACTACACATTCTTTAGCCACTCGATGCAGCCTGAACATGTCGATCCAGAAACATTACGCGTGACCATTGGTGGTGATAAATGCAAACAGCCTTATAGCTGTTCACACCTTAACGTTTCGGCCATGAGCTTTGGGTCGCTTAGTGGTAATGCAATCTCAGCGTTGAACCGAGGCGCCGCGATTGGTGGCTTTGCGCACGATACGGGTGAGGGTGGAATTTCACGTTATCATCGGGAAAATAAAGGCGATATTATTTGGGAATTGGGGTCTGGGTATTTTGGATGCCGAACGGATGATGGCAATTTCTCTGTTGAGATATTTAAAGAAAAAGTCAAAGACCCCCAAATTAAAATGATCGAGATCAAGCTTTCGCAAGGAGCCAAGCCTGGTCACGGCGGCATGCTGCCTGGTGCAAAAGTCACAGAAGAAATCTCTGAGGCACGTGGCGTGCCTGTTGGCGTGGATTGCATATCTCCTGCGTCGCATAAAGCCTTTTCGTCGCCACTTGGCCTCGTTGATTTCATCACAACCCTTCGCGAGCTTTCAGATGGAAAGCCAATCGGTTTCAAGTTATGCGTTGGTCACCGTCGAGAGTTCCTCGCAATGATCAAGGCGATGCTGGAACGGGATGTGTATCCTGACTTTATCGTTGTTGATGGTAAAGAAGGTGGTACTGGCGCGGCCCCTGTTGAGTTCTCAAACAGTGTTGGATTGCCGCTTCGTGATGGGCTGCATTTTGTGAATATGGCGCTGATTGGGGCAGGTATTCGTGACAAAATTAAGATTGGCGCCAGTGGCAAGATTGTCTCTGGAGCCGACATGGCGCAAGCCTTCGCACTTGGTGCCGATTGGTGTAATGCGGCCCGAGGTTTCATGTTCGCGATTGGCTGTATCCAGGCGCGTGCCTGTCATACTAACCGTTGCCCGACAGGCGTTGCGACACAAGATTCGATGCGCCAATCTGGTCTCCATGTGGGTGACAAATCCAGGCGTGTTGCCAATTTCCACTTGAATACACTGAAGGGCTTTGCCGAGATGGTCGGTGCCATGGGCTTAACTTCACCGACGGAAATCACATTCAATATGATCAATTTCCGTGAGCCACATCTAAGTGGTACATCGTTGGTGCACCTTGAGGAGGGTCAATTACTCCGAGAGGATTGCCCTGAAGAGTATGGGACACATTGGCGGAATGCAGATCCTTCGACGTTTAAGCGGGCAGGGTCAGCGGTTGTTGCTTAAGCCTTCGACTTAGGAATGGCTTGGCGTAACGCAGCGCCAATCACGACCAGTTGCGGAATAACGTAGGCAAATGTATGGAGCGTTTTGACCATTGCTGCTGGATCAGCCAGAGGCGCATCGGGTAGCTTGCGTTCATTAGCACGCTGCATAACGTGTTGAATCAACGGCTGTGTAGCGTGTGTCAGCATCCCCATGCGTTCTTCAACGTCGCCACGCTTAATCGCTTCAAGCATCCCTGGTGCTATGTGAAAAACAAACTCAGGCCATATCGCCAGATGGCGATAAAGGGTTGGTGTGACTTGGACGCCTGGACTTGGAATAGCTGCGCTGAGTTCAGCGATCTTGGCGCGGAGGTCATCCTTCATTGTGTCGACATTCAAAGGTGCTGGTAAAGAGTGGGTTGTACCGGCTGCCGGGGCCTCAATCATTTCAAGTTGAACCGTGTCGGAAGGTTTTTGATAATTGATGTCTAATCTATTTCGAATGGCGGCAATCAAGGCCAAGTTCATCGGATTCATTCGATTATAGGTCGCAAGCATAGCATCGATCAGCGCATGGGCCTCTGCATCAATGCCACAATCAATAAGGTCTTGGGCCGTGACTGTGGGCAGCTGCACAATGGGTAAATTATCCACATTTTTGAGCGCATGCCCTGCAAGCAAACCGCTTTCTAGCTCTGGTCCCACAAATTCCCAAACCCAAGGGAGGAAACCCGGAAAGATTGCGAAATAACGGTAAATCAAAGCCGGAGAACCGACGCCTGTGAGGGTCATAATGCGTTCGTAAATATGACGTGTTTCGGCATCTGCATCTTTAACGGCAATCTCACGTAGGGCTTCAGACATCTATTGTTCTCCTAAGAAATTACGGTACAAGAGGGTATCAGTATCTATAGGTAGGTCACGATTTTTAATAAATGCAAAAGCTGCCATGTCATCGATAGTTCTAAAAACCGCGCTGGGCCGAGCCTGCAAGGTGTTTTCGGTCGAACGGCAGGCACATACGACGGTTTCAAATATTCTAAAGACGTTAAAGCGGCTGGTAAGACAGGGCTTGTCTGGGATATGAAGACACTTTCCGCGTTTCTAGCGGAGCCAAAGACTTATCTGGGCAGCGTCATTGGAAAGCCTAAAGCAAATACACGTATGGCATTCGGCGGTATTAAAAACGAAGAAGATATTCGCGATCTGATTGCGTATATGAAAGAAGCGTCAGCGAAGTAAGGTCAGGCTGCCGCTGTTTTTCGGGCCGCGATCATGTCTTCGCGTGCGGCTTTTGCTTCGGCAGAACAGAACAGACTGTACATCAGTTCAAGTAATTTACCGACTTCTGCACTCGCCAACGAATAGTATATGGTTTTACCGTCACGGCGGGTCGCCACGAGCTCGTCAGTTCTTAGTCTCGCAAGTTGCTGGGATAATGTTGGCTGGCGAAGGCCAAGGGCACTCTCGAGCTCTGAGACCGACATTTCACCTTCACTCAGATGGCAAAGAATAAGTAGTCGATTTTCGTTGCCGAGGGACTTCAAAAAGTCAGCCGCTTGTGCAGCGCCTGCAAGCATTGCCTGATCAACCATGTGTCACCCTAAATCGCTAAACATCTACGAATTCAAATA
>DGOK01000042.1:0-606 GCA_002389385.1 Rhodospirillaceae bacterium UBA4468
CTTGAAGTCGCAGAAGAAGCCAAAGGCTATACCTACATCATGAATGGCCGTTTCGTCGGCGGGTACATTACTCGCTATTATGGAGACCCCGCCAATAACGTACATGCCGTACAGCTAGAACTCAGCTGGGCCGCCTATATGGACGAGACCTATCCTTATGGATATCGGGATGATCTTGCGGCGGGCATACAGCCAGTACTGCAACGTTTCATGCAAACGATGCTGCATTTCAGGCCTTAAACGCGACCACCTGAAACAGGCAGGATCGCGCCCGAAACATACGCCGCATCGCCTGAGCACAACCATTAGATTCCGGCAGTAACTTCTTAGACAGTACCAATTCTGCCCAGAGGGACTTCGTGTTTGAAGCTATCGAAGCGAGCTTCGATCTCCCCTTCACGGGCCATATCTGTGAGTGTGTATCCAGGCGCAACCGCATTCACGCGAATACCTTCTGCGCCAACTTCACGGGACAAACCCCTGGTAATGATATCAATGGCCCCCTTGCTGGCTGAATAATCAATCCATTGATTGGGGCTTCCCGCAGCTGTTGCCGTCGACGATAGGTTAACGATCATACCACCACGCCCGCCATGCGTTGTAGAC
>DGOK01000042.1:745-5416 GCA_002389385.1 Rhodospirillaceae bacterium UBA4468
CGGGCACCCGTGGTTTTTGCAACCTCTTCAGCCGCCGCGGTATTTGAGACATAGGTAAAGATGACGTTCCAGCCTTCAGACGCAAAGCGTGCAACAATAGCGGCACCAATACCGCGCGAACCGCCCGTAACCAAAGCTGTTTTTATTTTACTCATTGCATGACAAACGAGGCGATGTAACACGCAACCAGATATGATTTCATATCACTCATTTGGATTCTCTCAAGACTTGGACGAACAATACAGCGCGTATTAAACGGCGTTATCACCCAACAAGTTCGCACGAAAACGGTTCTTGAGATGCACTCCGTCTTTTGACGGCAAGATAAAATCAAGCGGCTCAGCACGCACTTTAATGACGCGAAAAATGGGGCCATTCCCGTTTATGATCGCATCGAGACCAGCAGACAGTTCTGCATCATCCGTAATCGTTGCTGCATCCTTGATGCCCATTCCCTGTGCCGTCAGGCTCAGGTCTGTCACGCTTGCCGTATGGGTCTCCTGCATGCCTGTTTCGCCGTAGTGCTCGTTATCAAAAACACAGATCGTCAGGTTCTGAGGCGCTTGGACAGCGACCGTCGCAAGGCTGCCGATACCCATCAATGCTTCACCATCACCGGTAGCAACAATGACGCGTTTCTGAGGCTGAGCCAGTGCGATACCAAGGCCCATCGTGATTGCCCCCCCCATAGCACCCCACAATGGGAAGATACGCGCGCAATCACCAGCGGCGGTAAAATCCCAATTTGTGGAGCCAAGACCTGTTACGAATAACGTCTCATCGCTCGCATCCAAAATGGTCTTTGCGACGTCACGGCGATGGAGTGGAAAACTTTCAGCACGGTTACTCATTGTTCAATCCTCATTTACCAAAAGTTTTAACAGTGACGAGACGCTGATTTAACAGCAACGCCGTCGACTGCTGGCCAACAAAGGCCTTATGCAATGCAGCCGCAGCCTTTGCGCCAACATCAGCTGGCTCCTCAACTTCATCGACCAAACATCCTGCTGTTTCCAGTGCCAGCTTGGTCGTCGTGCCCATCGGCATTTGCCATGGATTAAACTCGTGCCACTGACCACGCATGGTCACAAACGCAACGAATGGGAACCGGCATGTTTCAATCAATGACAGCATATTGATACAGTTTCCAACACCGGACGACTGCATCAATATCACGCATTTTTGTCCACCGAGCCAAGCACCCGCTGACAAAGCGATGCCTTCTTCTTCGGTGGTTAAAGAAACGGCCTTGATATCATTATCTGCAATGCAGGCATTTATGAGCCGCTTGTGTCCAGCGTCCGGAACGTAGGCAACTTGATCAATGCCCGCATCCTTAAACGCTGTATAAATATCGTCACCCCATTCCATAGTTTATCCTTCCAAAAGACGTGGGCCTTCTGCATCAGCCGGATTGACTTTCCAGCCTTGTTGACGTGCCCTGTTCAACAAGAATCCAGACAATAACAAGAGGATGACACCGAGAATTGGTCGCGCTGTCCCCTGCATTAAGAACATTGGAACGGACATTGCCGCTGTCAACGCTGGCGTATAGAAAAGCGTCCAGGTCTTCTTTCCGAGATTGTCCTGATAAGAGGAAAAGAAGACCGAAAACACAGCAAGGATAAGAAAGAACATCGACCACGGCTGAATGATAAACGGCAACACTGACGTCGAAATAGCAGTTGCGCGAGCCAACCAAAGTTCCGCGATATGCCCCAGCACAACACCAAGAATAATTGGCGCTAATGGGAACCCAAGTTTACGCAGCACGTACCCGAGTATCCCGAACAAGAATAAGGTCCACATATCGTACTCAATATTGTTAAGAGCAAATACGCCGATCCCGCAATACGCCAGGATTATAGCGGCAAGGATGTACATCCGCACTTTCGTCACAAGAACGAAGAGCCTCAGCGCACCCGACTGCAAGGCGATCATTAAAAAGTTTGCGACAAAGAATGCCAGGAACATGGAATATGCAAGAACAGGCTCTTCGGTAACAAAGCTTGGGCTCGGCACCACATCGTGGATCAATAACGCCCCCAACATCACGGCGGTTACAATATCGCCCGGAATACCGAGCGCCATCATCGTAATCAATGCACCACCGGCCGTCGCATTATTTGCACTTTCTGGCGCAACAATACCTTCGGCACACCCTGTACCAAATTTTTCAGGTGTCTTTGATGCTTTCTTTGCTTGATCATAGGCCAGAATGTTAGAAATCGAACTGCCAGCTGCCGGAAGGACACCGGTAAATACCCCAATAAACGACGACCGCAGCAGATTCACCCATTGACTGAGAACAATCTTTATCGCCGCAAGATGCTCAACGCGAACTGCACTTGATCCGTCTTCACTGAGCGCTTTTTTTGCTTTCACGCGATCTTCAAGATCTGTCAACAACTGACTGAAGGCAAATAAACCAATAAGCACAGGCAGAAACGAAAAACCCTGACGCATATCGTCAAAACCAAACGTAAATCGAGCAATACCACTAGCTTCATCTTCACCAATGGTCGCAATCAAAAGACCCAACGCACCGGCGATAAGCCCTTTAGTTAAATTCTCACCTGCCAAACTGGCGGTGATTGTCAACGCGAATAAGACTAACATGAAGTAATCGGAAGGCTGGAATTCCAAGCCAATCTGCGCGAGCTGAGGGGCTAGCGTTACCAACAAGACAGCAGAAATTGTGCCCCCGAAGAATGATGCCCAAACACCAATGCCCAATGCCAATCCTGGGCGCCCGTTTCGGGCCATGGGAAAACCATCAAAGGTCGTTGCAACAGAGCTCGGCGTGCCTGGAATACCTGTTAAAATACCCGACATCAAGCCACCGGACAAACCGCCAACAAAGACGCCCATCATAGTCGCCAAACCTTGCGCAGGTGGCATGGAAAAAGTGAATGGCAATGTCAATACGATTGCCATAGCGATGGTGAATCCAGGGATCGCACCTGCGACCAAACCCGCCAATGTTCCAATAGACATGAACAAAAGGGTTTCTAGTGTGGAAAGTTCCTGTACGGCTAGAAGAATATTCTCAAAGATCATACTTATTCCCCTAGAACGCTGAAATTAATTCTCCCTGGGGTAAGATCACACCCAAGGGGTAAGTAAAAAACGACCACATTGCACCGATAGAAATACAGGCGATGATAGCATGTATTATCAACGCCTCGGGTGTCACACCGCCAATGGCTGACAACAAAAGAAAGACGAATAAAATACCAGCAATCAGCATGCCGAGATACGGCATCGAAAATAGAAATAAGAAATAAAGAATAAAACAAACTATTGGGTTGCGGTATCTCTCAAAGAACCCAAGACCGTCACTTTCTGTCTCTTCGGCGGGTCCTACCTTAAGAGACTGCACCAGATATGTGACACTTAAGATGCCAAGCACAACCAGAATCATTCGAGGCCAAGCGGAAGCTTGCAAGGTGCCATAATCGATATTCTTGATTTCAAATGACTGCCAGAAGAATACAGCTGTAAAAACAATCAAAAAGATCGCAATATAGACATCGCGATTTAAGCGGCTCATTGCAACGCCCCCTAAAGACCAGCATGTAAAATAAAACATCGGATAAACGACACCCGGGACGTGTCAATCAACACCTCCCGGGACCGATTATTTTTCAATTATATTACTTCTTGTACATTCCGATCTTGATGGCGACTTTTTCGTAGTCAGCATAGGTTTTCTTGTACCATTCTTCGTAACCTTTTGGACCAACGAAGTTGATGTCCGTACCTTTTGCGTCCATCTGCTTAAGCAGATCAGGGTCGGCAGCGGCCTTCTTAAAGATTTCTGACCAATGATCGATCATGTCTTGCGGCGTGCCCTTTGGCGCAACAATACCACGCTCGAGCGCATAAACCAGATCGACGCCGAGTTCCTTCAATGTTGGCATTTTCGGGAAATACTTGGAACGCTCTTCAGCTGCGATCGCATACCCCTTCAATTCACCACTCTCAATGAATTTTTTACCCGAGGCGACGTTCAGCGTCCCCAAGGTAATGTTGTTGGCGCGAAGTGCTGTCATGCGTTGTGCCGTTCCATCGAATGGGACGTACTTGAACTTCATACCCGTCAGGTCTTCCATCAAGAGCCACATGAACTGACTAGTCGAGCCAAACGTCGCGCCGGTCAAGATTGTTTCCGGTGCATCAATTGCAGCTTTTTTCAGTTCGTTGAAATCTTTATAGGGCGCATCTTTATTGGCACCAACGATATCCGCAGTGGATGTCAGCTTTGCAACCATATCGAAACCATCGTAGTGGTAATCGATACGACCGTTCAAATAACTCGTGAACGCGCTTTGGTGAATAGCGAACAAAGTGCAACCATCAGCCTTTGAGCCATGTGCTTTCTTCGCACCTTTGTTTCCGCCTTGACCACCAATTGAAACAACTTTGATCTTTGGTTCAACGCCCATTTTGTTGATCGTATTCTCAAAGATGGAGAAAAGGATATGCGTTCCCCCACCTGCTTTCCATGGAACGATTAGCTGTGCCGTTGAACATGTGAATTTCGGTGCAGCATCAACGCTGGTTGGTGTCATGACGCTGAACGCGCCAAAAACAGCTGCGGCACAAATACCGCTCAAAAATGTTCTCTTCATTGATCTTCTCCCTGTGTTATTTTTATACTTTAAAGTG
>DGOK01000042.1:5444-27834 GCA_002389385.1 Rhodospirillaceae bacterium UBA4468
TGTATGTTGAAAGTAACTTAGCGCTTCACCACCTAATAGAATTATCCCCGAGGAAGGACCTTACATGCGCAATTTAGAGAAACCAGGTAGATCACCCACTCACGGTAAACACGGTATGGTATCAACATCGCACACATTATCGTCAGCTGCAGGTTTGGACGTACTTAAGCGTGGTGGTAATGCCATGGATGCCGCAGTTGCAGCATGTGCAGTGCAATGTGTTGTAGAACCCGAATCAACAGGTATTGGTGGTGATAACTTCTGCATTTATGCCCCAAACGGCTCAACAAAAGATATGATTGCCTTTAACGGCTCAGGCCGTGCACCTGCAGCAGCAACCGCCCAGTGGTATAAAGAACAAGGCATCACAAATATTGAGCGCCAGACACCCCATGCTGTGATTGTACCGGGTGTGATTGATGCGTGGCAGACCCTTATTGAAGACCACGGAACGATGGAACTGGGCGAGCTTTTGGCCCCAGCCATCGATTATGCGCGCAATGGCTACCCAGTTGCATCTCGCGTGGCATTGGATTTCGCGAGCCAGGTTGATCTGTTGAAGAATGACCCTGCGGCGATGCGCACGTTCATGCCAGGCGGCAAAGTACCCAAACGCGGCGAAATGCATCACCAGCCAGAATTGGCAAATACACTTGAGAAAATTGCCAATCACGGGCGTGACGCCTTTTACACGGGCGAAGTGGCCGAGGATATTGTGTCTTATCTTCATTCCATCGGTGGTTTGCACACCATGGAAGACTTTAAGAACGTCAGTGGCGAGTACTTCGCGCCGATCTCGACAAACTATAAAGGCTACGATATTTATGAATGCCCACCAGCTGGCCAAGGCATGATCGCACTTCTGTTGATGAACATGATGAAAGACGAGCCAGTCGACGGCGTTGATCCTTTATCTGTTGAACGCCTGCATAAGGAAATCGAATACGGTCGCCTCGCTTACCAGGATCGCAATGTTTACTGCGCTGATCCGAACCAGGAAGATATTCCTGTTGAATGGCTGATTTCTGATGCGCACGCAAAGGAGCTCAAGTCGCATTTCGACCCAACAAAGGCGATGGATCCTTTACCTCCTGTCTCAATGCCTTTGAACGAGAGCACTGTTTATATCTCAGTCGTCGACAAAGATATGAACACATGTAGCTTCATCAATACGCTGTTCTCAAACTTTGGCGCTGGCCTTATGGCACCAAAGTCAGGTGTCATGCTGACCAACCGTGGTCAGGGCTTTACTCTTGAAGAAGGTCATTTGAACTGCATCGCACCAAACAAGCGACCACTACATACCATCATCCCTGGTATTGTTGGCCAAGGCGATGACGCAGTCATGACGTTTGGTGTCATGGGCGGTCATTATCAAGCGTTCGGGCATATGCAGTTCTTAACGAAGCTGCTCGATTTCGGCATGGACATTCAAGAAGCACAAGACGCGCCTCGCGTATTCGCTATCGATAACTCTATGGATGTCGAAATGGAAGGCACGTTGCCTGCTGAAGTGATCGCAGGTCTTGAAAAGCTCGGTCATCGCAGGATTGCACCTGCTAAGCCAATTGGCGGAAGTCAGGCGATCTGGATCGACCGCAAGAACGGTGTCCTGACCGGTGGCTCTGATCCTCGCAAAGATGGGTGTGCAATCGGATACTAAAAGACAAACACGTAGCACTTAATATAACGGCGGAATGCTTCACGTTTTTATCAGAGCTTCCACCGTACTGTTTTCTAGTAAGCGGACAACAATCATCTTAATCAGATAAATGCCAAACACAGGATTATCGATATACATTTGTTGTATTTTATCTTCAGATATTCTCAAAAATACGGAGTCTTCTTCGCACAAAATACTTTGGATTCCCTGACGACTAGGCGTAAATATTCCGATTTCACCAACGAGACTAACGGTTCAATAATTTTGTTTAATTCGACAAGGTAGATCCAGCCAGAAGATAGATAATAAATAAAATCGACATGGTCACCTTCGTGGAAGAGAAACTTACCTTGAGGTACTTTGTATTCATCCATAAACGGCAGTAGCGATTTTACTTTGAATTCTGTGGCAGAAATTTCTTGAATTTTACGTCGGAGTTCAACAGCTTGATACAGACGAAATGAATTTAGAGGCAATAAAGAAGCATGCAATAAAGATACACTGTGCAATTTGTTGAGAGGCCCATACGACAAAAATAGCAGATTTCCCAAAATAGCGATGATACGAAGTGGTATCATCTTTCTCATCCAAAATGTTGCGAAGACGGCCCCAGCCGCCATATATCCGAGCACCTCTAAAAACGGCATAAATCCCCCCCAAAAAAAATCGCACAGTAATTAACGCTATCATAAAGACGGTTTCTCATCTGCAACATTACAAATCGAATCTGTTCGTCTTGATACACATCTCAGCTTCCCGCACACTCCGATCATGACTGAACTGGAATTTTCAAAGATCACTTGCGACATCGATATTGATAGCGATGGCAAGCAGCATGGCAGCCTGACGATACCATGGTCACGCGATCAATCGTCTTGGGGGTCAATTCCGCTTCCGATCACTGTGATTAAAAATGGTGACGGACCAACGGTGCTTTTTACCGGTGCCAATCATGGCGATGAATACGAAGGCCCGATTACATTAACGAAATCACGGGCAAAGCTTGAAGCTTCGGACATCCACGGGCGTGTGATCATCGTCCCTGTATTAAACTTAACTGCATTCCGTGCGGGAAAGCGGACGTCGCCGATTGATGGTGGCAATATGAACCGGGCGTTCCCGGGCAAAGCCGACGGCACCATTACCGAAATGATTGCACACTTTGTGACCACGCGATTTATTGTTGAGGCTGATATCGTCGTCGATATTCATACAGGTGGCCGCTCAATGAACTTGCTGCCCATGAGCATTATTCACGATTTGCCAAATAGCGATCAAATGGCAAAAACACTCGCCACCCTGAAAGCTTTTGGCGCACCGTATGGCATGATCCTAACCGAGCTTGATGCTCGAGAGATGATCGATACCGTCGTCGAAGATATGGAAAGGTCTTTGTCTCAACCGAGCTTGGCGGCGGCGCAACATCTAGTGTTGAGACCATTAAAATTGCCGAACGCGGCATCATGAATATCCTCAAGCACACAGGTGTTGTTGCAGGCGACCCAGATATTCCAAATCTAAGTCACTTAATCCACACCCCCACGGGTGATGCTTTCATCGCCTCCAGAACTGATGGCTTGTTTGAGATATGTGCCGAGCTTGGAAGCCATGTAAATGCAGGTGATTTGATTGCACGGGTGCATTATTTGGAAGACCCGGACCGGGCACCAACTTTGATGACCACAAATATAAGTGGGCTTGTTGTCTGTCGTCATGTGCCAGGACTTATCACACGTGGCGATTGCGCCGCCGTAATTGCCGAAGATTGGCCTGGCATCAAATGAAAGCCCCGACGATTTCAGACGTAAGGGATGCTGCGAAGCGCATCGACAACCATGTGACGCGGACGCCGTTGCGGTTGTCACATCATCTTTCAGAAATTGCAGGCCGAGAAGTTCGTCTCAAGATGGAAACGATGCAGGACACGGGTGCCTTCAAGCTCCGAGGTGCCACGAATGCTCTTCTGAATCTACCAGAAGACCTGCGCGTAAGAGGTGTCGTTACCATGTCCAGCGGCAATCATGGGCGAGGCTTAGCCTTTGCATCAAAGAAACTCGGCATACCTTGCACGGTTTACATGTCGGAGTTAGTCCCATCGGTGAAAGTCGAGGCAATCCGAGCTCTTGGTGCTGACGTTGTGATTGCCGGACCATCCCAAGAAACAGCTGAAGTTGCCGTCCTTGAGCACGTTGAATGCGACGGCGTGACTTACGTCCATGCGTTTGACCAACCCGATATCATCGCGGGGCAAGGTACCCTTGGGTTGGAAATACTGGAAGATATGCCGGATACAGCCTCCGTCCTCATACCGCTCTCTGGAGGAGGACTGTTTGCAGGCGTTGCCATGGCAATGAAGTCGCTTAATCCAAATATTCACACCGTCGGCATCACGATGGAAAACGGACCAGCGATGATTGATTCGCTTAAAGCCGGACACCCAGTTCCTGTTAATGAAGTTAAGAGCCTCGCGGATGCTCTTGGTGGCACCATCGGACTTCAGAACGAACTCTCATTTGATATGACCAAGCGTTATATCGACGAGACCGCGCTGGTTAGCGAGGACGAGATTGCTGGCGCCATGCGGACCCTGTTTTTGAAAGATCAAGTCGTCGCAGAGGGCGGCGGTGCCGTTGGTGTCGCCGCGCTGCTTTCAGGCCGCCTCGATTTACCCGATGGCCCTGTGGCGATTATCATCAGTGGCTGTAATGTCGAGATGACTAAGTTTATGGAGATTGTGTCGGCACCCCCAAAAGCCTGACTTACGCGATAACCTTATAAAGCGTCATCGGATGTGGCACGCCCTTCATCTCATACTTGCATGCGTCTTTGAGTTGAATGCCTTGCCCATTGGAAAGCTTTTGGACATTGTCTGTGACAAAGATTTCTCCTTCATCCGCTTTGTCGCACACCCTTGCTGCGAGCTGCACTGTCGTGCCAAAGAAATCATCTTCTTCCTATACCGCCTCACCAGCATTGAGGCCAATGCGGACACGAACCGGCACCGCATCTCAACACTATTATGCGTCTTAAGTGCAGCGCAAATTTCAATTACAGACCTGACAGCGTTCGCAGCTGACGAAAAACTCGCCATGATGCCGTCACCTGTGTGCTTCACTTCACGTCCGTGATGTACCGCCAATGCCGAGCGAACAATGGCATTATGGGCGCGGACAACTTCTTGCGCACCATAGTCCCCACGCTAGTGGGTCATCTGCGTTGAACCAACCAAATCCGTAAACATGATACAGACAATACCTTGAGACTGAGTGCGAGCCGCAGCATTTGAGGTCCACATATTTATAGTATCCGCAAAATTCTCAAAGGTGTCTGCATACCCTTCAATGTGGCGAGTCATGGTTTCATGGCCTGCTTCTATCATCATACGAAATCGTTCTTCAGCGCGGTATTCATCGTACTGACTACAAAAGGCATCGACTCGGTCCGCAGAATTTCCCAGCACTTCCACAGCTTCACGAACACGAACAAAAGCTTGAAAACGTTTCAGACCCACATGCGTGCCGTAATGCTCCGCAGCCCCAGCACCAAACAAATTAAGTCCAAAGGCAACATGTTGGTTCATGCGTGGCACTTCATCTTTGATTGCGACAAGTGCGTTCGCTAAAAACTCAAGTACAGCACGACGCATCGCCGCTGTTAGTGCGCCCGCATCAGCTTTATCGACTGGGCTTGCTTCCAAAGCTTGCTCAGTTTCTCTTTCACTCGGTGCGTTGAAATCTTGAAACTGTTCACCGAGATTTTCATCTTGCTGTACCGTTCGAGATATCTGCCGGGGCTTTGCCAACACCCGGTTCTCAGTTCGTTCACGAGATGAAAATTCAACGTTCGCTATTTGCGCCACTAACATCCGATAGTCCCGATACACTCGTGACATTAAGACTGCCAAGACCGTAATAAAAAGCAGGACAGTCAGGGCCAGTGTTATCCCTGTGAACGATTCTGGGTTTGCATCTATCTGACTCCCGACCCCGCGGACAAGTGCTGACAAGGGGACAAACAAAGCCGCCGTAATCGCTATCGCAATCGCAGCACTGCCGTGAATTTTCCAGCTGCACGCATTTCCAGATCGAATTGTTCCCGAGATTTCGCTTTTGGTTTCTCTGAGGTTTTCCGTGCGGGCACTGTTTCAGCACCTTCTGTTGAGACGGAGGTCGTCTCCATCCTTGGCGTGGTTTCAGATGGCTCTATTGCTGACCGCCGCTCGCTCATTGTTTTTTGAGCCGCTTCAGCTTGCTGCATGAGTTGGCGTTGTACCGAGGCCGTCTTGTTCAGATGCGGGCTGATCCAGGCCAATGTTTCAAGAGGCGGGCGCCCACAGCCATATGCAACGACGGCCATCGCCCGAACACCATCATGTCCATCGCTCGCATCAATACCCACAGTGCGTGAAATAGCTGCGGCTTTATCATTACCAGGAATACTTTCCGAGCGCTTTCAACGCCCGCCTTCGCGCACATATATGTCAAATCGCGTCGGTTTCACGACTGTTCCCCTGTATATCGTCGTTCATTTAACACATCGCTCCACATCAATACGTTAGCCGGATTCATGCCATCCAAGCGCATTTCGCTAATCTTGATCAGTAGGTTGTTCGTTACGTCAAGGAAGACTCTTTGAGCACAAATCGCGATTCTGTCGGTTTCCGTTGCCACCAAACATCTAGGGGCTTAATTGAATCATTGAAATATTGAAGCGAAAGATCAAGGCATCAAGCATAATAATTAGACGCCCACTGAACTTATTTAACAAATTGAATACCGTGCCAATTTTTCTGGCGCATAGAGTTTCCAGAGGTGGGCTCAATTGACACCGTGATAACATACTCCCCCCAGGTTTTTTTGTTATCACATTCATCAATTGATCCCCCTCTGGTCTTATTCCTCAAACTCAGCTTACCTACATTGACTTAGCTCAATCAGAACTTCACCCTTACAATTCCTGAAAAATAAGGTGATGTTCTTAATGGGCTTGGGTAATCTCCGCACATCTGCACTCAAAAGTATGGCTGTGTTTGCATGCATTATTATGACGACCAGTCATAGTGACGCAGAAGTCCTTCCATCTTCAGTCTCACCTATCTTCGACGTTGCATGCACCGCGCCATTCGAAGATCCACAACGATTTCGAAATGCATTGCCGAATGCCCACATCGTCGAGCATTTGGTGACGGACATTGGCAACCAACCGGGCCGTGCCAAAACAGTACTGTCACTGAATGGATTGAATACAGAAATACAGGCCCTGTTTCCTGGCGATCTATTACGGCGAGTTACCGTCGAGGTCTCAGATAGCAAACCACGCTCGAGCATATCTGTCGACAGCACTTGCCAATTTACCGAAGCCCGTGAAATCGTTTACGACACAGAAGACCGTATTCAAAGCATTCGGGTTTATGCTTCTGATTTAAAGACTGTCACGTCCGTGATTGCATTAAACCCAGATATCCCGATGAGAAAAGACCCTGGCGGCATCTCGGTTGGGCTGATCGACAGCGGGGTGAATTACACCCTGGAAGCCTTTAACAAAAATCTTGCACGAGATACCTACGGTCATCTGATAGGACGCGATCTTTGGGATGGTGATAATAAGCCTTTTGATGCGGACCTTGGGCGGTCTGATTTCTTTCCACTTCACCATGGTAGCGCCGTCATGAGCGTTTTAACAAATGAAGCCCCCATGGCCCGGGTCATACCCGTCCGCTATCCAAGACCTGACATGACCAAAATGGCGGATGCCATTGAGTGGTTGGCTGGCCATAATGTCCGTATCGTCAATCTTGCGATGGGATCAAACAGTCAAAAAGAATGGCAGGCTTTTCAAGAAACCGCTGAAAAATATCCACGCATTTTATTTATTGTATCCGCTGGTAATGATGGACGCGATATCGATCAACGTCCGGTTTATCCGGCGTCGCTCACTCTTCCAAATACCATTGTGGTGACCTCGTCGTCTTTAGACGGACGGTTGGCACAAGGATCAAATTGGGGCGTTGAGCATGTGGACATCATGGTTCCAGGTGAACGCGTTGAGGTGATTGACCACCGAGGCGCATCCGGCAAAGCATCTGGATCAAGTTTTGCGGCCCCCCGTGTCACCGCATTGGCGGTCAGGGTTCTGGCAAAAAATACTGATTGGCACGGACCTGAGATCAGAGATTGGATTTTAAAGCGTGCGCGACCAACGAGTGGCAGGGCCATCACGCGATATGGCTGGATTCCTGACCCATCTGACGGTCCTTAACCAGGGGGGCGTAATCTGGGCGCTGGAGGTGCGGCATTATAAAAGTTCCGCGCAGCGGGTGCCATTTCAGGCATGACGGTTTCAATCTGTTTCATCACCATATCTGCGAGCGCTTGATCCTTACCCCATATCCCCGCTTGCAGTGCCAGTCGTAATAATTGCGGCTCAGTTGGCATAAGTTCTAACCCGCGGTAAAGAACTGGAATCTCATCAGTGTACTGACCCGCAATGTGATAAGCGATTGCGAGTGAGATGATTGTATTCGGCGCATTAGGATCAATGGCATAGGATTTTTCGAGCAATGCCACTGCGCGCTCAGTATCGCGGCGCGTCCCTAATCCCTGCCCCGCCAGATCTATTAATTGCCGATTATTCGTCGCCACACATGCATCGCTTAGCATGATCGCATCACTTGGTTCCAAAGGCCCGTGTGTGCCCCGCAAACTATCTAATCGCTCAACACACTGCCGGTACATCTGGCCAATTTCTTTTGATGCCAGCAATTTATCAGGCCCACTATGCGCATGAAGGCGCTCTAGCGCAGAAATCGGGATCGCTTCATTCCGCCCTTCGCCACCCGATGTGACAACCCCCACCAGATGCCCGTCAGCATTTATAAGAGCACCCCCAGAATTCCCCGGCAGCGACCGTGCATTGTGGTGTAAACGTGCAAATGGTGTATTCGCTTTCGGCGCGATCAACTGTCCAGGCGCATAAACACGGATTGCCTGCCGACCAACGTCGAAACCAATCACATACAGATCACCCGATATATCCGCATCCATAGACTTGATGGATGATGGGATTTTCGCGCCTTCAACCAAAAGCAAAACAAGATCACCAGTATAATCACTAGGCACGACTGAGGCTTTAAATTTAGCACCATCCGGCAGCGTCAATTCGACATGCTGATTATCAGCAACCATGTGCCGGTTGGTCACGAGCACCCCATCATTGATAATCACAGCACTGCCGATAGGCTCAAAAGATGCGATTTTCACGACGCTGGCTTTTGCAGCACATACAGGTGCGGGCGCACTGCATTCCTGTGCTTTAGCCTCTCCGCCTATTAAGACGAAGAAGGCCACGACACATGATAATCCAAGCACACAAAAATACTTTTTCATGCGGACAGGATACCTTGAGTACGCAGCCATACAAGCAGCATGAAAAGCCCGGCTGCGCTCAATGTACCAACCGCAATATTGCGCTTGAAGATAACAAACAATACAAACCCAAACACCGTCGCGCCCAACCGGTCGACAAGCTCGGTATTATCCAACAGACCGACGGGTAAAAATATAATGCGTGAAATAAGACCGGCAAGAAGTCCATATGCGACACATGCGATCCACTGAAGAAACTCACTTTCTGGATCAATCCTGGCCGCAATAACGGCGCCCATCCCACGCCATAAGTATGTCGCAGAAATAGCCATGATAAGAAGTACCCATGGCGCTGCTTGTGCACTGGTGCTCATCGCATCCGTCATGCGAACCTCCGCAACAACCGATCTGCATAGAAACCAGCGGTGCCTGCGACGATACCGCAGATTGGCAGACTCCATTCAGGTGTCAGTAGATAAAAAAGAGGACCTGTTATGGCCCCTGCGGCAAAGGCAATGAGACAAGCGCGAACACGCATCGCCGCAAAAACAAATGCAAAATAAATCGGATTTATAAAAACCAATGTGACTGTAATAAAGAATGGCAAAGTCTCAGCCATGAGGAACCCAAGCGTCGTACCCACCGTGCCAGTCATCAAACAAACACTCGAAAAACCTGCGTAATAAGGTCCGCGTTCATCCGGGGACAGTTCTGGAACTTTTCTAAGCAAACCCACCCACGTGTTCACTGACATCACCTGCACCCAAAGATACCGCCAACGCCAACCGGACGGGGAACCACGGAACAACGGAACAAGCGATAAACTCATTGGTAAAAAGCGCATATTAGCGAGCGATACGGCTAACAAAAGCGAAGCTACAGGTGCACCCAAAATAATATATTCAACGAACGCGACCTGACCCGGTAGCCCCCAAATACCAATCGTCGATACAATCGCGATAAAGATATTCATACCAGCAGAATGCACGAGAGCCCCGTAACCAATCATGCTCGCCAAGACCATAAAGGCGGGCAAGCTAAAGCCCTCACGAAAGCCCTGTCGAAACAGCTTCCAAACATCGATATTTACGTCTGAATGCACCAGCGTTGAAATAGTATGTCCCCTTTGCGCCATGCTGTCCCATCTCACGCCGTCATTCAATAAATACTATTTTCTTCATTTTTTTTATAAACGAGACAATTTTATCTATTTAATTGCAAGAAGATCATTAGGAGGTATCGTACTTATAATCTGAATTATTCTAAGGAGAGTCTCATGCCGGACGGGACACAGCTTTCACATATCATTGCACCCGACCAAAACTCCGCCCTTGGGAAAAGCATTGTGGTGCTTTCAGCTATTCTCAATGCCAACAAACCACCAAGCTTAGGTGATATCGCATTGGTGACCGGCATCCCCAGGCCGACCGTTTTTCGTATCGTTAAACAGCTCGAAGATACGTTATTGGTGACACGGACACCTGATGCAGAAAAGTATTTGGTCGGCCCGAACTTGATGACCCTGGCCACAGATACATTATCGGCGTTTATGCATGCGGCTCCGGCCAGATCAATTCTGAATGGGCTTGTCCACTACATTGGCGAGACGTGTAATCTGGGCGTGCTTGATCGTGACAGCATTGTCTATATCGACAGGGTCGAATGCGCCTGGCCTTTGCGCTTACAGATCGGGATTGGATCGCGTGTTTCTTTACACGCCACGGCTATTGGCAAGCTCTTGATGGCGTATCTGCCATCGCGCACACGTAAACGTATTCTCTCAACAAGTGCTCTAGAAAAGTACACCGCAAAAACGATGACGAGCCCAAGCGCGCTTGAGACTGAATTTAAATATATTCGCCGACAAGGTTACGCCTGTAATGACGAAGAAAACACGATTGGCTTGATCGGCATTGCCGTGCCGGTATTCGATCCCAGAGGACGCGTCGTTGCAGGCCTTTCACTTCATGCCCCTGTGGCACGTCTTTCAATTGAAGGTGCGCTGACCAAGCTAGATCGCTTCAAGGACGCTGCCCGGCAAATCGAAGGTGCCATGCGCGACCATCAAGCCGCCGCAGACGAAGAAGGCTGAGACACATGACAGCTTTAACTAAACAACAACGTGCGTCGATAACTTTGGTTACAGGTGTGATCGGAGCGGATACACACATCGTCGGCAATCGCATTCTCTCGATGGCGCTGGAAAAAGAAGGCTTTAACATCGTTACTTTGGGTGCGTTAACGCCGGCTGAAGACTTCATCAAGGCTGCGATTGAAACAGCCGCTGACGCCATCTTGGTCTCATCCCTTTATGGGCAGGGCGAGCTCGATTGTCGTGGCTTTCGCGATATGTGTATCGAGGCCGGATTAGATGACATCGTTCTTTATGTCGGAGGCAATCTCGTTGTTGGCAAGCAAGCTTGGGAAGAAGTAGAAACTCGCTTTACCGACATGGGATTTGACCGCGCATTCCCACCTGGCACGCGAACGCCTGACGTTGTTGAAAAACTAGATACGGATTTCCAAAGCAAGGTCAGCGGAACCGCGTAATGACAGCAGACACTGCACTCTTAATTGATTTTGGCAGCACCTATACAAAGCTGCGTGCCATCGATCTGGATGCCGGGAAAATCCTGGGCGCAGGTCAGGGGCCAAGTACAGTCACCAGCGATGTGACCATCGGGTTAGACGCCGCCCTTGGCGACCTTGAAGATGCCATTGGTCACCTCCCAAAGTTTAAGTATCGTTTGGCCTCATCAAGTGCGGCTGGCGGTCTTGCCATGATCACTGTTGGCTTGGTTAAAGAACTCACAGCCGAAGCTGCCAGACTTGCCGCACTTGGCGCTGGTGCCAAGTTGATTGATGCGCATGCCTACAAACTAACCGACAAAGACGCCGCTGGGATTGTCGCAAAAAATCCTGACATTCTTTTGCTAGCAGGCGGAACAGACGGCGGCAACGAAGAGACCATCCGCTGGAATGCCGAGAAGCTTGCTCAAGCTAAACTGGCATGCCCCGTTGTTATCGCAGGTAATCGCAACGCCGCTGATGATATCGCCAAAGATTTGCAGGCACTCGGTGTGGATGCCCGCATTGCCGAAAACGTCATGCCTGAGTTCAATGTATTGGACGTTGAGCCCGCACGTGCTGCGATCCGGGACGTGTTTATTGAACGCATTGTCCACGCCAAGGGGATCGACCGCGCCCAATCCCGATTCGATGCTGTCCTCATGCCGACCCCGACCGCAGTTATGGAAGGCGCACGATTGTTGGCGAGTGGTACATCAAAAATCAAAGGCCTGGGCCCGCTTGTTGTTATTGATGTGGGGGGCGCAACGACAGACGTTCACTCTATCGCTGAGGGTAAACCAGCCCAAGGCGGGGTATTGCAATACGGACTCCCAGAACCTTTTGCGAAACGCACCGTTGAAGGTGACCTTGGGATGCGACATAACGCGCGAACGATTGTTGAAACGATTGGTGCGGATATCTTCTCAGCACGTAGCGGGCTTGATGCATCCGAGATTGAAACGCTGCTTCAAACAATAGAGGCCGACATTGAGCGGTTACCAAACAGCGTGACAGAAACATCATTTGATACAACGCTCGCTAGTTTCGCCGTTGCACGGGCGATGAAACGTCATGCAGGGCGCGTCGAAATCAAGCAAAGCGTTACGGGTCCCGTCACTGTGCAATACGGCAAAGACCTCACAGATGTTGAGACGATCATTGGCACCGGCGGTGTCTTGGCACACGGCGAGAACCCAGAAAAAATTCTTGCCGCAGCCCTATTCGATCATGATGAAGCGGAGTCATTACGCCCAAAAAGACCCAAGCTAATGGTCGATCAGGCGTATGCACTTTATGCCGTTGGCCTGCTGGCTGATGCAGCCCCAGAAGCCGCATTGCGATTTGCACATAACAACATCCATACAAACATAATAGAAAAGAAGGGAACCGGTCATGGTCGCACTCCCACAGCTTGACGCCGACGACATTCCATTCTCAGCCGCACGGATTGATGTCGACGTCTTCGATATAATGCGCGCAAAAAACCTGGCCCGTTGGCCAACGGGCGCAGAAGTTGATATCGAAGAAGCCGCCGCATTTCACAAATCCCTCCCCAAGCATAAGCGGCTGGGCTGGGTCATGCGACAAGCTGACGCCGAGGGCCGTTGCCTGACGCAACCGCGCGGTGGATTTGGGACGCTCGAGCTTCAAAAGGAACTGATGATCTGCCTGGACCAACAAGGCCAAGCTGACATCGTGCCGACGACCACTGATAGCTATACCCGTAACGAGCAATGGGAGAATGCAGCGCGCGGCATTGAGGAATCCAAGAAAGCTGGACGCTCTATGCTGAACGGCTATCCGATGGTCAATTACGGACCAAAGGTCACGCGCCAATTAATCGAAGCCATTGATAAACCGGCCATTGTCTTGTCTGGGACATCAATGCCAAAGCTCACATGCGAGATTGGCTTTGCGGCTGGCTATTCTGGATATTTAGGCTCTGGGCTCGCTTACACATCGTCCTACACGAAATCATTATCGATTGAACAAGGGATCCGCAACTACCAATATCTCGACCGGCTGGCAGCAATGTACAGCGACCACGGTGTCGAACTTCATCGCAGACAACCTGGGTTTCTGACCGGAACCAACATCCCACCCTGCATTGCCATCCTGACCTGTATCATCGATGCGCTGTTGGCGGCCGGACAGGGAGTCAAAAATTATGGGCTTGAGCTTGGCCAAACAATGCATCTGGTCCAGGACGCCGCCGCCATAAAGATGGCGCGCGTTCTAACCCAGGAATATTTGCAGCAACAAGGTTATCATGACGTGTTCACGCCGGTTACTTCATTACACTGGATGGGCGCATGGCCACACGACGAGGCACAATGTGAAGCATTGGTGGCTTACGGTGGTACATTGGCTGCCATCGGCGGTGCCGTTAGTGTGACAACCAAATCATCGCATGAAGCCTTCGGTATACCGACCCCAGAAGCAAATGCAGCCGGTCTTAGAAGTACGCGCATGGCTGTATATCTGGCGCGCCAAATTCGTCTGGATGCATTACCCGAATTCGAAACTGAATGCGATATGATTGCCAAAGAAGTGCGTCCGATCATGGATAAAATCCTTGAGATGGGAGATGGCGATGTCGCCATCGGCACCATCCACGCATGTGAAGCTGGCGTTATGGATATTCCCTGGTCGCCGAGCAATTACATGAAAAGCCGTGTGATGCCCGCACGTGATATCGATGGATATCTTCGGATGTTTGACTGCGGTGATATGCCGATGGACCCGGACGTCATGGAGTTCCATCATGAACGTGTTCGCAAACGCGCTGAGCATGAAAATGTCTCATTCGATCATGAGTTGGCAGTTGCTAGTGTGTATGAACTCTCTGAAAACCTAGAGAAATTGATTCCATTTCCATGGGCTGAAAAATAATAAACGAGTGCGCGATGTTTAGGCTTATCCGCGATCATAACTTTGTCGCGCAATCGCATTGAATTGCTCACGATCATCATGAATAAGTGACAAAGCTTTTGGTAAATAATCAATCACAATCAAAATCTGGGTGACAGTGTCGCCATCGTCACTCAACGGTAGGCGTATCAAACTATGAGAATGCACATACCCGCCGCTCACAAAGAAAGAGTAATGCCCAGCCGTGGCACATTTCAAGGCAATCTAATATTCATGCACAGTCTTTAAGGCTGGCGATAAATCTTCAAACTGTAAAACTGTGGAACGCATGAGATATCACGTAATTTTCTTCAAATGCTCGCGCCAAAATTTTGTGTCGTTTACATAATTGCACGGCGTAACATGTTCACACCAACAATCAATAATACAATAAGCAAAAACTTTCGGAACGCTTCTTCATTGATGTGTTTACGTGCGCGTTCACCAATAAGAATGCCCACCATCACAGGCACACAGGCAGCAAAGGAAAGCCAAAGCATATCGCCATCAAGAACGCCGTTCTGTACATAGAAAAATACAAGTGGAATGGCACCTATCAGATAAAGCCCCGTGACCGATCTGACCCATGTGTCCTTATCTAATTTCAAACTAAATAGGAACATGATGATCGGCGGCCCCCACACACTGGTAAGCCCCCCCATAACCCCACTAATCGCACCTGCGATGGGCCCAAGAATTCGTTCCGCATTCGGGCTTAACGCTGGTGAATTTGGCTTGTATATCTGAGAGCATACAAAGATCAGAGAACTCACCCCCATCATCGCAAACAACACGGCTTCATCAAGAATACTGACGAGCAACGAGCCCACATATAGAGCAAAAACAAAAACAACCGCCATGAACCAAAACCGTTTTAGCGGACCAAAGATATCGCCCGTGCCGAAGGCTTGCCAAATGTTTGTCATTAAAATGGGCACGGCAAGAAGTGCCAAACCAGTCCGGGCATCTACAAAATTAAGTGCGATCGCCAGCGTTGTGATCGGTAATGCAACGCCGCTCAGCCCCTTGGCCAACCCACCAATGAAAATGCTCAGCGATAGCCACGCAATAATCGTTGGTTCAAGTCCAAACATTATACTTATCGACCATATGTCATCGTGTCTCGCCGAAATGGCGACGTATCGATAAGGCTTGGATATTTTTGCGGAAGGGTCACAGCGCCACCTTTAACAACAAGCGGTATATCAAAAAGCCCATCAACAGGTTTGAGGAAACCATTCATCTCGCCCGCATTGTCGATCATTGTCATTGCCACACAACATTCCATCCAACATCCGGGATCGGCCGCAACCCCGTTTCCAAGGACAGGCGTCATCCCCATCGACTTAATGAGCCCAAGTTGTTTTTGTAAATTCTCGATACTGCCAGTCTTCATAAGTTTCAGTTTCACAAACTGCACTGTTTCCATATTTGCAGCGCGTTCGATCTCAGCTTCTCCATAGATACTCTCATCTAGCATGAATGGCACGCCACTTACTTTTGCAACTGCAGCCGCAGCATCCCAATCATCCATATGACAGGGTTGCTCAAGCAACTCAATTTTGTCTGGATTAACGCGGGTCGCAAATGTAATTCCGTCTTCTTTTGAATAGCCTTGATTCCCATCAATGCGAATACGAACATGATTTGGCAGGCATGATTGAATGAAGGCGATGCGCTTCAAATCGTCTTCGACGCCCCAACCAATTTTCACTTTGATCGTTTTGTATCCATCCTCCACATGACGATTTATTTCTTTAGCAATCCCCGCCTCATCCATCGTACTGAGAATAGCTAACAACGGAACATCTACGGGTTTGATGGGGTTCAATGCAGGATGCCCCTCAAGCATTTCAATGCCAGTGATTAAAGATGTCACCGTGAACGGTGCATCATGATGATGACGAAAGGCTTCGGCTTTTGCATCCTCGGTTGAGAGACCAATCAGTGACGCTCCTATTTCTTGAATACGCGCCCAGCATCCCTCAATCGTTTCCGGGGTATAACCCGTCAAGATCGTCGCCTCACCAAATCCTGATCTACCGCTATCGTCGGAGATATGCGCAATCACAGTATCGAAAGCCGTTACCGGGCCAAAGGCGAGTTTATAGGGGATGGTCAAGGGCAGCGATAACCGCTCAAGATAAATTTCTGCGATTCGATTTTCCATTAATACCCCCATCTCATTCATTGCCGAGTATGCGCTTGGCACTTAACATGCTTAAACATACTTAACTGAATAGGAGCGGTCATGCCCCGTGGTATCGATCATCTCGTTTTGTGCGTAAATGACCTTAAAAAAGCGCGAATCATCTATGAAACCATGGGGTTTACGATGACGCCGCAAGCCCAGCATCCTTTTGGGACTGGAAACACATTGGTTCAACTCGATGGCTGCTTCCTTGAAGTGCTGTCCGTGACCAAGCCTGAGGATATTTTTGAAGCATCCGGTGAGGATTTTAGTTTTCCGGCCTTTAATCGAGATTATCTAAAGGCTGGCGAAGGCATGTCGATGCTGGTTCTGGATAGTCGTGATGAGCAAGCTGATCGCGCTGAATTCTTAGGCAAGGACTTGCATGTGTACCCGCCTTTCGAGTTCAAAAGGCAAACAATCATGCCTTCTGGCGAACAAGCTACGGTTGGTTTTTCTTTGACGTTTTTAGGTGACCCTGCCCTTAAGAAACTTGCATTTTTTACATGCAAGCAATGGCGACCTGACCTTTTCTGGAAACCTGAATACCAACATCACGCGAATGGCGCGCTTACAATTGCAGATGTTTTCGTCGTCGCGCCAAACACTAAAAAGGCCGTGGCTTTTCTGGCGGCCTTTGCCGATGCGCCCCAGACTGAAACCGCACCCGGTGTCGTCAGCGTCAACACAACGCGCGGAAATCTGAGCGTATTCACCCCAGATGCCTTTAATAGCAGGTTCCCAGATACGCTGAATGGCAAAGATACGAGCTCTGCTTTTTTTGCTGGCTTCGATATAAAGGTCGATGACATTGCAACCACCGAAGTCCTATGGGCAAAAAATGAGATCTCCTATCAAGTTGATGACGAATGCACCTGGCTTGCCCCAAGTGAAGGCTTTGGGTGTGTCATTTCACTGTCTGCTTGAATAAAAGCACATCGCATTAACTCAAGTATTTCTCAAGTATATGTAAAATAAATCAATTAATATTAATGGTTTAGGCTGGCAAATGTATACTCAACGACGTATAACATCACCATGAGTAACACAATTAAAGTATCAGTTTGGCGTGGCCAAACCGAAGGTGCGTTTGAGGACTTTGAAGTTCCGCGCCAGCCTTCACAAACTGTCCTCGACGTCATCACCTATATTCAGCGAAACATAGATCCGACATTGAGCTATCGTTTTGCATGCCGGGTTGGTGTTTGCGGATCTTGTGCAATGACCGTTAATGGTCGCCCACGCTGGACCTGTCGCACCCATGTCGACAAGGTAGCAACTGATGGCACGTTACAGGTATCTCCGCTTCGAAACCTCGAAGTAGTCAAAGATCTTGCCTGCGACATGACCGAGTTCTTCAATAAGATGAACCGTGCTGAAGGTAAATTTCATCCAACGAAATCTCGCGATGATGATTTTGATATGGTTTTGCCTGACGATCCAAAGCGGAAACAAGCATCGCAAGGGATCGAATGTATTGGCTGTGGTGTCTGTTATGCCGCATGCGACGTTGTCGAATGGAATAAGGACTACTTGGGCCCAGCCGCATTGAACCGCGCCTGGACGCTGGTCAATGATGTGCGCGATGGTGGAAATGCTGAGCGTATTGCTGCGGTATCTGGCGATGGCGGCTGTCACGCTTGTCATTCCCAGCAAGGCTGTGTTGAACACTGCCCCAAGCATATCAGCCCAACACATTCGATTGCAGGCTTGAAGCGTGCTGTAGCGAAGTCCGCCCTTAAAGGAATTTTTGGGGGCGATGATTAATGCCCAGCGCAGGTATTGAGACCAAGCTCTGGGTTTGGCAGCGCGCCAGTGCGGCTGTCCTTGGGCTCTGCGTCATTGTGCATCTCATCTTGATCATTATCGCTGTGCAGGGTGGCTTGAGCGCCGGCGAGATCATCTCACGTGTCTCAGGCAATGTAGCCTGGCTCATGTTTTATAGTGTTTTCGTGATTGCCGTTGCCGTCCATGCGCCGATTGGTGTGCGTACCATACTCAATGAAATGACCGGGCTAAAAACATCGCAGACATATTTTGTGATGGCAGTACTATGCTTGGTTATTTTATCCATGGGATTTCGGACTGTTGTTGGCCTCTATAACGCAGGAGGTGTTTGATGAAACCTCGTGGCCACCGCAATCATGCCCATTACTGGGCGTTCGTTCTGCATAGAGTCTCTGGTCTTTTACTGGCGCTGTTTATACCCGTCCATTTCTATGTGCTCGGTATGGCGATTGAAAGTGCTACCCGACTGGATGGATTCCTGAGCTGGACCAACACGCCTCTCGTCAAACTGGCTGAGACCATGCTTGTTGTCCTATTAGCCGCGCATTTGACCGGTGGCCTGCGCCTGATGGCTCTTGAATTCTTTGGTACACGCGAAAGCTCTAAGACAGCCGTCGCGATTGGCACGGGTATAGCTTTGGTCGTCGGCCTGACATTCTTACTCAATGTTCGGTGAAACCCCCATTATTTTAACGGGTGCTTTTCTGGCTGCATTTGTTGCCGGTGCTGCAGGCTTTGGGGATGCACTTATTGTAGCCGCCATTTGGTTGCAGTTTTTCTCACCTGCCGAGATCGTGCCCGTCATCGTCGCATGCTTTTTCGTTATGCATATTGTGATGTTGATCAAGATGCGCAAACGCCTGGATTTTCGCCATCTCTTGCCGTTCCTCATCGGGGGCGCTGTTGGCGTGCCGATGGGTGCGCAGCTGTTGAAGCTTGTTGAACCGCATACATTCAAACTATTTGCAGGCGCAGGCCTGATCGCCTATGGCACCATCATGCTCATGCTCACCAATCTGCCGGTCATTGCTTGGGGCGGCAAGGTATTGAATGCGGGCGTGGGCTGTATTGGTGGCGTACTTGGCGGCTTCGCAGGGCTATCAGGATTTGTGCCGGCCATTTGGTGCACGCAACGCGGCTGGTCTCGCGAACAAACACGCGGTGTGACACAGCCTTATATTATGACCATGCATGGTATGGCATTTGGTTGGATGGCATCAGGCGGACTCGTGACGTCTTTGACAGGTTCAAGGTTCATGATCGCGATGCCTGCCGTAGCTGTAGGCGCATGGTTAGGCGTTCGATTGTATGGCCAATTTGATGAGAAGCGATTTCGCCAATGCGTATTGGTAATGCTCGTCATTGCGGGCACTTTATTATTGTTTAATCCGGGAGGGCGCTGAAATGCCTGTAGATATTAAAATAGAACAACACAAAACAGATGTTCTGGTCTTAGGCTCAGGAGGCGCCGGTTTGTTCGGTGCCCTGCATGCTAAGGCTGCAAACCCGGACTTGGAAGTCACTGTCGCGGTTAAAGGCTTGCTTGGTAAATGCGGCTGCACACGCATGGTTCAAGGTGGCTACAACGTTGCACTGGCACCCGGTGACAGCGTTGAGCGTCACTTTATGGACACTGTTGAAGGCGGCAAATGGATCAACCGTCAGGACTTGGCCTGGACGTTGGTTGAACAAGCACAAGTCCGTATCCGCGAGCTTGAGAACGAACTTGGATGCTTCTTCGATCGAAATCCAGATGGCACTGTGCATCAAAAAGCTTTCGCGGGTCAGACATTTGATCGCACCGTTCATAAAGGCGATTTGACCGGTATTGAAATCATCAACCGCCTGGCAGAACAAGTCTGGGCGCGTGATATCAAGCGTATGGAAGACCACCGCGCCGTAGCTTTGATCCCTGCTAAAGACGGCTCACGCATTGCAGGCGTGCTGATGATCGATATGCGCGCAGGCATCTTCCGAATGGTTCGTGCGCAATCAGTGCTGCTGGCAACGGGTGGCGGACCAACGATGTACAAATATCACACGCCATCTGGCGACAAGACCTGTGATGGTATGGCGATGGGTATACGACTTGGCCTAACACTCCGTGATATGGAGATGGTTCAGTTCCATCCAACCGGCTTGATTGCTGGCGAAGACACACGCATCACCGGCACCATTATTGAAGAAGGTTTGCGCGGTGCAGGTGGATATTTGCTGGACGGTAATGGTGAGCGGTTCATGCACAAGTATGATGAACGCGGCGAGCGAGCGACCCGCGATATCGTCAGCCGCGGCATGTTCCAGGAAATGCGCACAGGGACAATTGCCAAGCATGGCGGTCTCTACATTACGATGAAACATCTCGACCCAACTATGGTCAAAAAGAACTTCAAAGGTATGGTTGAGCGATGTGGCGATTGTGGTTTTGATTTGGTTAGCGGCAATGTCGAAGTCGTACCAACCGCTCATTATATGATGGGCGGCATTGTCTTTGAGCCTGACTGCAAAACTGAAATACCCGGCCTTTATGCTGCTGGTGAAGATACAGGCGGCGTACATGGCGCCAATCGCCTTGGCGGCAACGGCGTCGCGAACTCTACCGTTTTCGGTGGCATTGCCGGTGATACGATTGCACGTGAGACAACGCCCGGCGCACCATTGGTTGAGCCAGATCAAAGCGCCATTGATGAAGCGATACAGCTCTGCTGCAAGCCACTCAATCGCCCACCTGCACAGATTGATCAGGTTCGAACTAAACTTTGGGATCACATGTGGGAAGATGCGGGCATCTTTAGAGACGCCGAAAGTCTGGCCCGCGCAAAGGCAACACTGGATGATCTTGATGGTGAGCTCGATACTATTGGTGTAGCTGATACCAACCTTGCATATAACCTGACATGGCACGACTGGATCAATCTCAAGAACCTGATCCTAGTCTCAAGGTCAGTGGTTGCAGCAGCAACTGCCCGCGAAGATAGCCGTGGTGCACATTTCCGCGCAGATTTCCCGGATGTTCGCGATCTCGAGAACTCGACCTACACTGTTGTGCGCATGAAGGATGACAAGATAACACTTGGCACCGAACCTGTAGACTTCACAATTGTTAAGCCCGGCGAGACATTGATTGACGAAACCGCTGCATAAGGTTCTGCTTGTTCTAACGTGAGCCACCATCCTGGTTGATGTGAGCAAATAGATCGCAAATACGCGAGGTTTGTGTCTGTAAGGTTGTGGTCATTAATTGCGACGATATTGTGCTGACTGGACAAGCGAATGTGGCTGCCCAGGTGGCTTTTAGTCATATTCAGGAATATGACTAAAAGCGTAACAGACATAAACAGGCAAATTTAAATGCTTAAAAGAACTCAACGCGCCATACAGCGGGGCGGAATTATCCTGCTTGCGGTATTTATCGGCATCGCATTGCTTGCCGGTGTTGGCGCGTACTTGCTGAATGAATCGAGTGAAAAACTTATCAAGCAGCAAGCCAAGCGAAAAGCCGTGGCGTGGGCAGAATATATCGGTGCAACACTTCCACGTATAAGCGAGATCGCTGAAGGCGGCACATTAAGTAATGAAGAACTTAAGTTCCTGGAAGACGTTCGCGAGTTTGGCGATGTATTCAGATTCAAACTATTTAATTCTAAAGGACAATTGAGTTATTTGTTCGATGAAAATGTTGCGAACCAGTAAGATTTTGCTGACCTTGGCACCCACAACATGAATGCTGCAAACGTCCTTAAATCTGGCAAAACTTACTCTGAATTAAAAGACGGCATAAATAAGACAAATCGACCTGACATATATGTTGAAGCCTATGCACCAGTGATTCGAGAAGGCAAAGTCATCGCTGTGTCTGAAGTCTATATTAACGAAATAACGACAGCAGCATTGATATTCGAA
>DGOK01000100.1:0-19132 GCA_002389385.1 Rhodospirillaceae bacterium UBA4468
CGTTATCTGGTACAGCCCCAAAATTAAAAAGCAATTCCTTAATGATATTCGTGGCCAAAAGCTCACCGAAAACCTGAGCTCATTGGGCAAGGCATTGCTCGTATTTCACTCTCCTGTGGACAATACCGTTGGGATTGAGAACGCATAGGAAATTTATATCGCCGCAAAGCATCCCAAAAGCTTCGTGTCGTTAGATGATGCGGACCATCTTTTATCTAAGCGTGCTGACGCGATTTATTGCGCAAATGTCATTGCAGCCTGGGCTGAACGTTATATCGGTACGGGTCACGTTGAAGGCAAAGGGGATGATGTCCCATCTATCGAAGATGGTATCGTTGTCCAGGAAACCGGCGAAGGTAAATTCATCAATGCCGTTTCCGTTAACGGACACCACACGCTACGTGCAGATGATCCGCTAAGTGTTGGCGGGAACGACAGTGGCCCAACGCCGTATGATTATCTTCTGACAGCATTGGGAGCCTGCAAGTCGATGACGATGCGTATGTATGCCGATCGCAAGAAATGGCCTATGGATCGTGCACGGGTCACATTGCGGCATAATAAAATTCATGCAGAAGATTGCGCGGTATGTGAGACCGATGAGGGCAAAGTCGATCAATTCAATGTCGAGATTGCGATTGAGGGTGACCTGAGCGACGAGCAGCGTCAGAAGATTTATGAGATTTCGAATCGCTGTCCCGTACATCAAACACTGATCAACGAGACCAGTGTAGTTTCCAAACTGACCGATTAACAAACATATTCCTCACGGGAACTTTAATTGAGCTGGAACACGCCCATCTCTATGCTAAGAAAAATTCAAATTAACCAGGAGCCAGACTATGACATCAATTATTCGCTCACTCTCAGCTGTCTGTATTATTGCTGTCCTTGCTTTCACCGTTCAGCCAGCAAAAGCTGATGGCGATGGTCTGATTGTTAAGTCATCTGATTTCGATGTTGTGAAGACATTGAATCGCCTGGGAATCGCTCTTGAGCGCGCAGGGATCACCGTATTCTCTCAGATTAAACATAATCGTGGTGCCGAGAAAGTCGGCATGACACTGGCACCTACTGAAACCATGATTTTTGGTAACCCAAAACTAGGCACCCCTTTGATGCAATCAAATCCGGCTATTAGTCTTGATTTACCTTTAAGGTAGTTGCATGGCAGGCCGCAGATGGCTCGACAAAGATTGCCTATACTGATCCTGCATGGTTGGCGAAGCGCTATGGCATCACAGACAAAGAGCCTGTGTTTATGAAAATGACCGGTACACTAAACAAGTTCACGAACATGGCAAAGAAACGCGGAATGTTGCCCGCAAAGTAATCGACCTCATAAGGAAGTTCCGATGGCTGCACGTATCATTGCCGTCGCTCAACAAAAGGGTGGCGCAGGTAAAACAACATTGGCTGCACAGCTTGCTGTTACATGGGCGGAAAAGTACCGCGTTGCGTTGATGGATATCGATCCTCAATCCAGCTTAACGGCGTGGCACCATTTGCGTGGTGAAAACAACAAGCCGCTAACCCCGATACATTTAAGCGATGTGTCTGGCTGGCGGGTAGGCACCGAGCTGGATCGACTGAAGAATGATTATGATATCGTTCTTATTGATTGTACCCCCCACACTGAAACTGAGACTAAGAACGCCATGCGTGCTGCATCAATGGTCGTTATACCTGTTCAGCCTTCACTCATGGACGTTTGGGCAACGGAACCCACGGTAAAGTTTGCGGTGGAGCAGGGGTCCGAAGCGCGCCTTGTTCTCAATCGGGTACCGCCAAGGTCCCGGCTTGTCGATAAAGTTCGTGAAATGCTTAAAGACAAGAAACTCAAGATGACGAAAAATGCACTCGGCAATCGGGTCGCCTTTGCTGCCTCAATGATGGATGGCATGGGCGTTACCGAGAGCGAACGGTCAAGCCAAGCCGCCACTGAAATACGTAAGCTCGCCAAAGAGCTGGAGAAATAAACTTATGACTGATCTTTCACCATTTATGCTGGGCGCTCATGCCTTGTTCGCCGTGTTGTGGGTTGGCGGCATGTTCTTCGCTTATCAAGTACTACGTCCAAGCGTACCCGGGATTGAACCACCACCGGAACGCTTGAAGCTTTGGGACCGCGTGTTTGCAAGGTTCTTCCATTGGGTCTGGATTGCCGCCGTCGCATTACCTTCAACCGGGTATTGGATGATCTTTGTCGACTTTCAGGGCTTCCGAGGTGCCAGTCTGCATATCCATTGGATGCATGGAACTGGGTGGTTGATGATTGTCCTGTTCATCTATCTGTATATGAAGCCTTACGCGCTGTTCCGTGAAGCTGTTGCGGCAGAGAATTGGGAAGATGCGAAAGCTAATCTGGAACGTATTCGCAAAATCGTTCTGACCAACCTCGTACTCGGTGTCATCACAATCTTGCTCGGATCAACCGGCCGCTTGTGGTAGGACTGTCGCCCTGGACCCCGGCCTTTGCCGGGGTGACGACACCTCTATAAATTCACGTCATTCCGGCGCAGGCCGGAATCCAGTGATTACAATAATTTGATAGCCTCGCTTGATACAAAGCAGCACGGCTTAACGAAACCGATTGAAACCAAGCCCAGACATATTAATCTCAGGCGTCCTGTCGTTGATGATATCCGCAACAACACGCGCGGACCCGGCAGACATCGTCCATCCGAGCGTGCCGTGTCCCGTGTTCAGATACAGTCCTTTTAACGGTGTCGCCCCTAATACGGGCACACTGTCTGGAGTTTGAGGGCGCAAGCCCGTCCAGTACGTTGCTTGGCTTATATCTCCTGCATTTGGAAACAACTCTAGCGCACCTGACAATACGAGACGTGCGCGCGCATCATGTATTTTGGTATCGTAGCCAACAGTTTCAGCCAGGCCAGCAATGCGCAGTCTGTTGCCAAGGCGGGAATACACCAACTTCTTTTCATCATCGATAAGTGCCGTGATAGGAGCCAGATGCTTATCTTCGACGGGCAGCGTCACCGAGTATCCTTTGGCAGGATACACAGGCAATTTGATTCCTAACGAACGCAGCAAAAGTGGAGAATAGCTCCCCATCGCAACGACCAGACGTTCTGATGTGATCTCGCCTTTATCCGTCCGCACACCAGAAATACACGTACCATCTGACAAAAGTTCCTGAACCGTTTCATGAAACCGGAACGTGACGCCCACTTTTTGGCACGCGGCGACAATGTTTTCGGTAAACACACGTGCGTTACCGCTCTCGTCTGTGGGCGCATAGATGATGCCGCACAGGCTATCCATTGCATGGCTAAGGTTCGGTTCAATTTCCAAAGCAAGATCCTTACTAATCGGCGCGCGCTCAATCCCCAAAGCCGTCACAGCCTCGGCTTGTTTCAAGGCCTTCGTATAGCTTTTTGCCTGACGGTAAATGTGAACGATCCCCGTGTGGCGTGCATCATAAGGCGCGTCGACGTCACTTCTAATATCCTTAAAGACATTCTGACTATACGCCGCAATACGCAGCATCCGCTCTGTATTGAGCGCAGCCCGCGCCGTCGTACAGTTTTTTAAGTAAAGCCAAATCCATTTTAAGAGGGCAGGGTCGAGTGACGGCTTGAACACCAATGGTGCATCTTGGTCACCCAGCCAGCTTATGACTTTCCGAAGATTATCAGGCGATGCCCAAGGGTCAGTGTGACTAACCGATATCTGCCCGCCGTTGGCAAAGCTGGTTTCACGCGCAGCCGCATCGGCACGGTCAATGACCGTTACCTCATGACCATCTTTGGCCAGAAAGTACGCCGTTGTGACGCCAATGACGCCTGCGCCGAGAACGCTTACTCGCATGATTTAAGATACCTTGTTCATATACGCCTTTAGTTGTCGAAACGCGTCTGAAGGTCAAGGAGCCAGCTTGATACTTTTGCTCTGTCCAAGACTTGTGTACGATTCCCATATGACAAACGAACTTCTCAGTGTTGAACAGATGAGCCAAGCTGATCGGTTGGCAATTGACGGTAGCACACCCGGCCTTGAGCTCATGGAACGTGCGGGCAGAGCCGTTGCGGACCACGCTGCACGGGTGGCAGGGGAACGTTCAATCTTCGTTCTATGCGGACCTGGCAATAATGGTGGTGATGGATATGTGGCGGCGAGGTATCTGCAAAAGCGCGGGTATCGGGTTCGAATTGCGGCCTTGGGTGACCCCGAAGACCTAACAGGTGATGCGCGCGCGAATTACAAGCGCTGGGATAGCGTGATTGAGCCTCTATGGCCCATTGCATTGGAAGAAGATTGCATTATCATTGATGCGTTGTTTGGTGCGGGCCTAACCCGCGACATCGAAGGGCCCATTGCCAACGTTTTGAATGCGGCACGCGACTTGAGCATACCTTCGATCGCTGTTGATTTGCCGAGCGGCCTGAATGGCAATACCGGCGATGTTTTAGGCACAACGCTTCCTGCAATTGAAACGGTCACGTTCTTTCGGAAAAAGCCCGGGCATTTATTGTATCCAGGGCGTGGTCTTTGTGGCGAGATTACGGTTGTTGATATTGGTATTCCGGAAACTGTATTGGACATCATCAAACCAAAAATAACTGAAAATACGCCCGCCCTTTGGGATGATCAGGTTTTTGGCAAGCAAACCGCAACTGATCACAAATACGACCGTGGTCACCTTGTTGTCGCGGGAAGTGCAGAAATGTCGGGCGCCGCACGATTGGCAGCACGGGCAGCGCGTCGCATTGGGGCTGGTCTTGTAACGCTGTCAGTGCCTGAGGCCGCAAGAGAGGTTTATCTCGCAGGCGACCCCGGCAACATCGTTGAAGCCCGCATTGATTTTGCAGATACACTCCGCGATCCAAGGCGCAATGCCGTCGTGCTCGGCCCAGGCATTGGGATCAGCGATGAAACAAAATCGATGGTTCTGAGTGCACTCATGACCGGAAAACGATCTGTTGTACTTGATGCCGATGCACTTAGTGTCTTCGCAGACAATCCATCCGAGCTCTTTGATGCCATTCAAGGGTCAGCGGTTCTGACACCTCATGAAGGTGAATTTAAACGCCTGTTCAATGTGGCAGGTGACAAGCTTACACGTGCGAAAGCTGCCGCATCACAAAGTGGGGCTTTGGTTATTCTCAAAGGTGCAGATACGATTATTGCTGCACCAGACGGTCGTGCCGCGATTAATGCAAATGCACCCAGATCGTTAGGCACTGCAGGGGCAGGGGATGTGCTCGCGGGTATAATTGGCGGGCTATTGGCAGCAGGTGCGCCTTCGTTCGAAGCCGCGTGTGCTGCAGTTTGGTGTCATGGGAAAGCCGGAACATCATTCGGCCCAGGCCTCATCGCCGAAGATATTGCAGATGAACTGCCGCGTGTATTATCCGAGATATTTTCGTGTATATATAGATAAGTTGACGTATACTAGTTTAACTAGTGTACACGGATAATAATCCTGCATGACACAGTCTCGGTATTTCCTATGAAGCCAGTGAATTTCCCTATTCGAATTACGGTCACAACCTCGTTTGTGGTTTTCACGGTTCTAGCTGTCTCTATCGTTGCCATCCTCAACTTCATGGAGAGCCGAGATACAATTCTTGAAGTCGCGAAAGTCCGCATGGGCCATTCTGCTGAATTGGTTAAACGCGAGGTCGACATGCTCGTCGATAAATCTTTTGGTACGAGTAAATCTATTGCCGCGCTTCCCGGATCAATCTTTCAACAAGAGACCCCTGAAATTATCCAAGCTGTACTCACAGCCGTACTCATCGTTTCACCTGAAATGTACAGCATCTTCTTTGGATTTCCGGATGGATCTTTTGTCCAATCCGTGAAATTTGTCGATGAAGATGGAAAGATGCGCAATATTTCCGGTGTCCCTAAATATACCGTGACAGGGTGGCGCATCATTCAACCTCTAAAGGGGATGGATGTTCGAACTCAAACTTAGCGGTATTTTGATGTAAATGGCGATGAAATCGATGCAGGTGAAAAAATAGACCTACAATTTCGAGGTACGACCCGCGTGTTCGGGCATGGTATATTGATGCTCAAGCTTCGGGTGAAGCATCGATAACAAAAGCATATATATTCTCTAGCCTTCGCAAACCCGGCGTGACGATTTCTGCCACCATCCATAATTTTCCTGGTGCAACTGTGGGTATTGATCTGCCGCTCACATCACTTTCACACCTAGCCAATGAAGTTGCGCCTGGTGAGAATGGTGTTGTCGCGATCTATGATATCGATGGTGATATGATTGCCCATACAGATCATAATAAGATCGTCGAATATCATGATAAATATGATGCACTCCGTCTCGTATCGGCGGACAGGATTAAAGATTCTCGACTACGTGCTGCCAAGGCTATCTAACAAGAACATCAAGAACCTGAGATTAAATTTACGGTTGATGGGAATGACTATATTGGTTTTTTCCAGACATTAGGTGCAGACAGTAAAACGCTATGGCAAATTGTCAGCATCGCGGCTGTTGATGATTTTACCGGCAAACTCGTCACCACGCTGTATCATTCATTGATCATAGCAGGGGTCGTTCTGTTGTTTGCCGTTTGGGGCGTGGCTGCACTGGCAGGATGGATCGCTGTTCCCATCATAAGACTGCGGGCAATGGCGGACCGCGTCACCGAGATGAACCTCTCGCCGATTGAAGCATTCCAATCACCTTTTGATGAAATACAAAGTTTAAGAAACTCGATGGAACGCATGCGTGGCGCGCTTGAGACTTTCGTACGCTATGTGCCACGAGAGCTTGTGTGCGATCTCATTCAATCTGGCGAACAGTTAGAAGTCGGCGGCGTGAAGCGTGAAGTAACCTTGTTGTTTAAGGATGTTGAGGGCTTTACCACGCTGACCGAAAAAATGACTCCCGAAGAAGTCATGTCATAAACTTCGGAATACTTTGAGCGGCTGACTTTTGCTATTCAGACAAATAGGGGCACCGTCAATAAGTTTATTGGCGATGCCATCATGGCGATGTGGAATGCGCCGTCGGATGACGACCACCACGTCGACAATGCATGCCGCGGCGCACTGTCAGCACTTGCTGTTTCTGAGGACTTGAATGAAGAACTCGAAAAAGCGTGGCGCGCAAATTATGCGTACACGATTCGGACTTCATACCGGCGACGCTCTTGTCGGTAATATGGGCGCACGGGACCGCATGCAGTACACTTGCCTTGGGCCCAATGTAAATTTGGCGGCACGCCTTGAGGGGCTGAACAAGTATTACGGTACGAGCATTCTTGTGAGTGATGTGATAAGCAAAAAAGCCTCGAGTGAGTTCCTGTTCCGTCGCGTCGATATTGTTGAAGCCAAGGGAACAAGTATTCCTGTGACACTTTATGAGCTCATTGGTGAGCGGGGCGAGTTCGTTGCATTCGGGCTCAGCAAAGAAGAAATAAAACACGCGTCAAATTACGAACAAGCTTTCGACTTTTATTTGCATCAGGACTTTGATCAAGCCGAGATTGTTCTCATGAAATTAAAAGCTGAAGTCCCTGATGACAGAGTCGTCCAGTCGCTTCTGGAGAGATGCCAGTTGCATATGAAAACACCGCCGCCAAGCAGTTGGAACGGTGTCACAAGTTTCGATAAAAAATAAACCGTCCAGAATTCTAATTGTCACAAAGGACGCCTTGAAATAACCACATAATGAATGCACTTTAAGTGTTATGGATGTTGAACCAACAAGCTTTCTAGACCGAACGATCAACAATCTGCGCGACGGGTGGCGCGCGATTGCTGGCACGAGCTATGACCTATCGACGGCTATGGCTCGGCCCAATCTTCCTGATTCTGACCTCAGCACGCTCCGCACGCAGATGCTGGCTTGCTTGAACAACAAAGGCGGCGAAGTCTCGGCACGGGCCGAAGCGGCAAAGCTTGGTCAAGTATACCTGGCATTAGACGAGACAGGTCGAAAACGTTTCTTGAGCACAATGGCACATGAGTTTGATACAGACACAGGTCAAGTCGATGCCACTATTGATGCTGTTCAATTATCCGAAGACGACAATGATCGACGTGATGCTGAATATCTTCTTCGCAAAGCACTCGAGGCACCACGAACAAAACTTCTGACACAGTTTAACGCACTCCCGGATGGGGTTAAGTTTCTGGTCGATCTGCGCGCGGAGCTTTTACGCTTTTCACGCGAAGACCGTGCCCTCAAAGCCCTAGAGCGTGATTTAAAGGCCATACTTGTTTCGTGGTTTGATGTCGATTTCCTGGAATTGAAGCAAATTTCCTGGGATACGACTCCTGCAACAATTTTGGAAAAACTGATCGCTTATGAAGCCGTTCATGCGATTGCAGGTTGGGATGACCTTAAAAACAGGTTGGACTCAGATCGAAGATGTTTTGCGTTCTTTCATCCCCGGATGCCGAACGAGCCTCTGATTTTTGTTGAAGTGGCCCTCGTAGATGGGATTGCTGGCAATGTTCAGGAATTGCTGGACGAAAACGCGCCGGTGCAGAATCCAGGCGATGCGGACACCGCAATTTTCTATTCGATCTCGAACGCGCAACAAGGACTGGCGGGAATCAGCTTTGGTAACTTCCTGATCAAACGCGTTGTTGGCGAACTCAGTGAAGAGTTTCCGAACCTGAAAGCGTATTCAACTTTGTCACCAATACCTGGTTTTAGGAAATGGCTTGAAGGCCTGTTTGCCGTCGGTGACCCAAAGATATTATTGCCAGCAGAACGCAAAGCTTTGAAGGCTGTATATAGCAAAGATACAGGCCTCAAAGGTGCCGTGAAGGATATCCTCACGAAACCCGATTGGCATAAAGACACAGCAGTCTCTGATGCCGTAAAAGCCCCATTGATGCGCCTTTGCGCGCGTTACCTGATTGAAGAAAAGCGCCGTGAGGGCAGGGCAGCTGATCCCGTTGCTAATTTTCATCTTTCGAATGGTGCACGTATTGAACGTTTGAATTGGCTTGGCGATACGTCCGTGAATGGCCTCAACCAATCAGCTGGAATCATGGTCAATTACCTCTATCACTTGGGTAAAATTGAAGATAATCACGAAGCTTATCAGTCTCGCGGCAAAGTCTCGACATCCAGTGCAATGCGCGCACTTTTCAAGGGTTAATCCTTCTCAATAAGAGACATTAATCCATTCATTTTCTTCAACGTTTGACAGGCAAGGTGAAATAAGTAGAGTGTCGCACCGCTTAGGGGTGACGCATGAGTTTGCGTCGTATTCAAGGTGGTGAAACGCGGGTGTGGTGGAATTGGTAGACACGCAGGTTTTAGGTACCTGTGACGCAAGTCGTGGGGGTTCAAGTCCCTTCACCCGCACCATCTTTTCGACGCAGCTCCGAAGAGGCGACAAACGATGAGAAAATTATCCGTCCATTGATATCAACGAATGAGTGTTTGGAAATCCGATGCAGGTTACCGAAGTTAAATCCGAAGGTCTGAGCCGTGAATATAAAGTCGTGCTCCCAGCGAAAGAAATCGAAGAGAAGGTCGTGCACCGTCTCGAAGAAATCGCAAAAACAGCAAACATGCCAGGCTTTCGTCCAGGTAAAGTGCCGGTAGGTCTCCTACGCAAGCGCTATGGACCATCTGTCATGGGTGAGGTGCTTGAAGCTGCTGTTTCCAGCTCTGCCGAGCAAGCGGTTGCCGAAAAGGGTGTACGCCCGGTTAGCAAACCTGAGTTCGACGTGACATCTTTTGAAGACGGTAAAGATCTCGAATACACAATGTCATTTGATATTCTCCCTGAAATCACATTGCCTGACTTTGCGAAAATCAAAGTTGAGCGCATGGTGCCTAAGGTCGAAGAAAAAGACGTTGATGAAACACTTCAGCGTATTGCAGATGCCAACAAGACATCTGAGCCAATTACCAAAGCACGCAAATCTAAAGCCGGCGACATCGTTGTGATCAACTTTGTTGGTAAGGTCGATGGCGAGCCGTTCACTGGCGGTGCTGCTGACGATTACAACCTCGAGCTTGGCTCAAACAACTTCATCCCCGGCTTTGAAGACCAGTTGGTCGGCACAAGTGCAGGCGATGATGTTGAGGTTAAAGTTTCATTCCCAGCTGAATACGGCGCTGAAGAGCTTGCCGGTAAAGACGCTGTATTTGATGTTAAAGTCACAGAGATTCGCGAAACCAAGCCATCTCCAATTGACGATGACCTTGCCAAAATGGCTGGTGCCGACAATCTGGAAAAGCTCCGCGAAATGGTCCGTGAAGAGCAGGGACGTGAGTTCAAGGAATATGGCCGGATGCTGGTTAAGCGTCGCCTTATGGACGAACTTGCTGATCAAATTGACTTCGAAGTTCCACCAAAGCTCGCAGAGCAGGAATACCAGTCGATCATTCATCAATGGCAGCACGAAGAACACGGTTCTGACGCACAACATGCCGATGGCAAGGATCACGAAGAAGCACATACGATCGAGCCAGATGCGGATCAGCAAGAAGAATTCCAGGATATTGCAAACCGCCGCGTTCGCTTAGGTCTTCTGTTGAACGAGATTGGCCGTGCCAACAACATTCAAATCGGCCAAGACGATATGAATAAGGCGATGATGCAAGAAGCCCGTAAGTACCCGGGCCAAGAGCAACAGGTCATGGAATACTTCAAGAGCAACCCACAGGCGCTCGAGCAAGCTGCTGCACCAATGTACGAAGACAAGATCATCGACTTCGTTATTGAAATGGTGAAGGTCACGGATAAGCCAGCCACGATGGAAGAGCTCGTCAAGCAGATCGAAGCTGAAAACGAGACGGCTGAAAGTGAAAAGAAGAAAGCTGCGCCTAAAAAGAAGGCTGCTGCAAAAAAGAAAAGCGATGACGGCGAAGATGCGCCAAAGAAAAAGGCTGCACCTAAAAAGAAAGCTGCCGCAAAGAAAAAAGACGCCGAGTAATTTTCTCCTAACCGAGAAAAAGCAAAGCTATTAAGAACCTCTCTCCTTCGGGAGAGAGTTTTTTTGTTGTCGACTCCACATCACCTCTCCCTTGGGAGAGGGTGGTGCGCAGCACCGAGTGAGGGGTCATTATACAATATGAACAGTTCGATGCGCCCCTCATCCTGACCTTCTCCCAAGGGAGAAGGGATACGCGTATTCACATAACCTCTTACTTGAAAGAAGGTAGCGCATAGCGCTGAGTAGAGGTCTTCTCCGCAATTATCCACGGGTTTATCTAACAACACCCTTGCATACAGGGGCGTCGCAGACTATCTCGAAGCGATAGAAATTAGGGAGAGACACCGGATGTCCAACGCAATTGATACCTACATGAACACGCTTGTCCCCATGGTCGTTGAGACGACCAATCGTGGTGAGCGTGCCTACGACATCTACTCTCGTCTGTTGAAGGAACGTATTATCTTTCTGACCGGCGCCGTTCACGACGATGTAGCAAGCTTGATTTGCGCACAGTTATTGTTCCTGGAGTCCGAGAATCCCGATAAAGATATCTCGTTTTACATCAACTCACCTGGCGGTGTCGTCACATCAGGCTTAGCGATCTACGATACGATGCGCTATATCCGCCCAGACGTATCAACGGTCTGCATCGGTCAGGCAGCATCCATGGGTTCATTGCTGTTGTGTGCTGGTACACCTGGAAAGCGTTACGCGCTCCCTAACTCACGCGTCATGATCCACCAGCCTTCTGGTGGTGCACAGGGGCAGGCATCTGATATCGAAATTCAAGCACGCGAGATCTTGAGTTTGCGCGCACGCCTTAATGATATGTATGTTGAGCATACGGGCAACGATTTGAAGAAAATCGAAAAAGCCATGGACCGCGATAACTTCATGAGCGCCAAAGAAGCCAAAGAATTCGGTATCCTTGATGAAGTCGTTTCTGAGCGTCCAAAAGCTACTGAAGACGATAGCTAAGCCAAATGGCGCAGCTTAAACCTGTGCCATCACTAACAACGAACTATGCTGACGTTGATATTGGGGATTGTACGGCCCCTGGTACGGCGGGTATTATAGCGATTCTAAATGAATAACGGATCTAGGAGTCCAAATGAGCAGTAAATCAGGCAGCGGTGGCGATGCCAAAAACACGCTTTATTGCTCGTTCTGCGGAAAGAGTCAGCACGAAGTTCGCAAACTAATTGCGGGCCCGACTGTATTCATCTGTGATGAGTGTGTCGAATTGTGCATGGATATCATTCGCGAAGAGCATAAAACTAATCTTGTTAAGTCCGGCGAAGGTGTTCCTACACCAATGGATATTTGCGAGGTGCTTGATGATTATGTCATCGGGCAGTCACGCGCGAAACGCGTGCTCTCAGTTGCGGTTCATAACCATTACAAACGGTTGAGCCACAGCGGCAAAACGAATGAAGTTGAGTTGGCTAAGTCGAACATCCTTTTGGTGGGTCCGACAGGTTGCGGTAAAACGCTTCTGGCTCAGACTTTGGCACGTATCCTTGATGTGCCGTTCACAATGGCTGACGCAACAACATTGACCGAAGCCGGTTATGTTGGCGAAGACGTTGAGAATATTATCCTGAAGTTGCTTCAGTCTGCGGATTACAATGTTGAGCGTGCACAACGCGGCATTGTTTACATCGACGAAGTCGACAAGATCAGCCGTAAATCCGATAACCCGTCGATCACACGTGATGTATCAGGCGAGGGTGTACAGCAGGCATTGCTCAAGATCATGGAAGGGACGGTTGCATCTGTTCCGCCGCAAGGTGGACGCAAGCATCCTCAACAGGAATTCCTACAGGTCGATACCACGAACATCTTGTTCATCTGTGGTGGCGCATTTGCAGGCTTGGACAAAATTATTGCAGGACGTGGTCGCGGCACAAATATCGGCTTTGGTGCTGATGTGCATGGCCCTGAGGATCGTCAGACTGGTGAAATCCTCGCATTGGTTGAGCCTGAAGATCTGTTGAAGTTCGGTCTCATCCCAGAATTCGTCGGACGTCTGCCCGTATTGGCGACACTCGAAGATCTGGATGAGGATGCACTGATTGAAATCCTGACCAAGCCTAAAAACGCATTGGTTAAACAATATCAACGCTTGTTTGATATGGAAGATGTCGCACTGACATTCCGTGATGAAGCTCTCGAATCGATTGCGAAGAAAGCCGTCGAACGTAAGACGGGTGCACGTGGTTTGCGCTCAATCATGGAAAATGTCTTACTTGATACGATGTTTGATCTTCCTGGCCTTGATGGAGTCGAAGAGATCGTCATCAATGAAGATACTGTCGACGACGGTGCCTTGCCGCTGTTCATATATGCGGATACCAAGGGTGAAATTGAGTCCTCAGCGTCCTAAAACGCTTAGTACTTCCAGTCTATTACGTCGCGCCGTTTGCCTTTAACCGGTAAACGGCGTTGTCGTTCCACCCCAATACAGCCATTTTAGTCAAAATTGGCGATTTATCCTCAAATTAACCTCATTTTCGTGCAAAATAGGGCAATTTACGGTCTTAATTGACCTTGCACATCGATGTTAAACAGCCCACTTTCACTATAACCAAGCCTAATGAATAGAGGCCACATGGACGGAGTGCGGTGCTCGTATTACTTCAACGGAGCGATTTAATGACTTCTAGCGACCAAGATAACAAAAACGATAATTTTCCGGTACTGCCATTACGCGACATCGTCGTGTTCCCGCATATGATCGTACCTCTTTTCGTTGGCCGGGACAAATCTGTTCGTGCCCTGGAAGACGTGATGAAGGATGACAAACAAATCCTTCTCGTAGCGCAAAAGAATGCATCCGAGGACGATCCTGGCAAAGATGATATCTATCAGATTGGTACTATATCCACGGTGCTGCAGCTTCTGAAACTCCCTGACGGCACAGTTAAAGTTCTAGTCGAAGGTATTCAGCGCGCGCGTATTGATGAATTTACCGAGACAGATCAGTTCTTTCAAGTAAAAGCTGACCGGATTACCGAACAGCTGGGTGATGAGCGTGAACTCGAAGCGATTTCCCGCTCTGTGGTGTCGCAATTCGAGAGCTACATCAAACTCAATAAGAAAATCCCGCCTGAAGTCCTCGTATCCCTGAACCAGATCGATGATCCATCGAAGCTGGCGGATACTGTGTCGTCACATCTGGCGATAAAAATCTCTGAAAAGCAGGAACTGCTTGAAGTTGAGAGTGTTATTGAGCGTCTTGAACGTGTGCTTGGCTTTATGGAAGCTGAAATTGGCGTCCTGCAAGTCGAGAAGAAGATCCGTAACCGCGTGAAGCGGCAGATGGAGAAGACACAGCGCGAGTATTACCTCAATGAGCAACTCAAGGCGATCCAGAAAGAACTGGGTGAGACCGATGACGGCAAAGACGAAAATGCCGAGCTTGAAGAGAAAATCAACAAGACCAAACTGAGCAAGGAAGCCAAAGAAAAATCTCTGGCCGAATTAAAGAAACTCAAGAGCATGTCACCGATGTCGGCCGAAGCCACAGTGGTGCGTAACTATCTTGATTGGATGCTTGGTGTTCCTTGGAAAAAGCGCACACGCGTTAAAAAGGATATTACCGAGGCCGAAGCCATTCTTGATAATGATCACTATGGCCTGGAAAAGGTCAAAGAACGCATTATTGAGTATTTAGCCGTTCAACAACGTACCAATAAGGTAACCGGCCCCATTTTGTGCCTCGTAGGCCCTCCGGGTGTTGGTAAAACGTCACTGGGTAAGTCCATTGCGGCGTCAACCGGACGTAACTTTGTTCGGATGTCGCTTGGTGGGGTGCGTGATGAGTCTGAAATCCGCGGTCACCGCAGGACGTACATTGGCTCGATGCCGGGTAAAATTATCCAATCGATGAAAAAAGCGAAGTCATCGAACCCATTGTTCCTCTTGGATGAGGTCGACAAAATGGGTAACGATTATCGCGGTGATCCGGCCTCTGCATTGCTTGAAGTCCTAGACCCAGAGCAGAACACGACCTTTAATGATCACTACCTTGAAGTCGATTATGATTTGTCAGACGTCATGTTTGTGACCACGGCGAACACGTTGAATATGCCGGGACCACTTCTTGACCGGATGGAGATCATCCGTCTCTCAGGCTACACCGAGTATGAGAAGCTTGAAATTGCCCAACGCCACCTGATTCCAAAGCAGCTTGAGAAGCATGGGATCAAAGACGGCGAATGGTCGATCTCTGAAACCGCCATCACAGACGTTATTCGCTATTACACGCGCGAAAGCGGCGTTCGTAATCTAGAACGTGAGTTGGCGAATCTGATCCGGAAAGCACTGACTGAAATCCTTAAAGGCGAAACCAAAGAGGTCAAAGTTACTGTAAAGAACCTCGAAAAGTTCGCAGGTATCAAAAAGTACCGCTTTGGTGAAGCCGAAGCTGAGGACTTAGTTGGTGTCGTCACTGGCCTTGCATGGACTGAAGTTGGGGGCGAGTTGCTCTCAATTGAATCCGTCATGGTACCAGGTCGCGGTAAGATGACGATTACCGGTAAACTCGGCGATGTGATGCAAGAGAGCATCCAGGCTGCAAAATCATATGTGCAGTCTCGGTCTCACACGTTTGGCATCCGTCCAACACTGTTTAATCAGCGCGACATTCACGTGCACGTGCCTGAAGGCGCGACACCAAAGGATGGACCGTCTGCTGGTGTTGGTATGACAACGTCGATTGTTTCCGTTTTAACGGGCATTCCGATTCGTCGCGATGTTGCAATGACCGGCGAAGTCACCCTTCGTGGGCGTGTATTGCCCATTGGTGGCTTGAAGGAAAAGCTTCTAGCAGCCCTTCGCGGCGGCATTAAGACCGTGCTTATCCCAAAAGATAACGAGAAAGACCTCGCAGACATTCCAGACATCGTCAAAAAGGGACTTGAGATTATCCCTGTCTCGAATGTGGACGAGGTTCTTGAGCGCGCATTGGCATCACCAATGACACCGATTGAGTGGACTGAAGCAGACCAAGCCGAAGCCACAGCACTCGCGACTCGCTCAGGCGACGATGTCGGAAGCGGATTAGTGAAACACTAACGCTTCCAAGCGAACCGAATAGATAAGGGCGTATCTTCGGGTACGCCCTTTTTTTATTGAACCTCTCCCGCGGGAGAAGGTGGTGCAAAGCACCGGGTGAGGGGGGGGGCAACATCCATTCTATAAAAATTTTATACATTCGAATCGGAACTGTTGATTCGCGTGTTTTCCGCAGAATTCTGCGGCTTACAGCCATATTTGAGTCAAATCGACAAAAATAACTAAAAAAAGCCATACCAAATAACGCTTTGTTTCCTGAGGGTTACGGGATTCGAATCGGTAAAGCCCAGAATTCTGCGGTTTTCCGGGGGTGTTTAATTGACGCTGAGAGAGCGTCCGCACTAGATTTATCTCGAGCGCCGCTTCTTGGGAGCTAAATGTTGTTTCTCAGGAAAGCGGATGTAACTTATATTCTCAAACCTTAAAAAGGGGCATGAGCCGTGAATAAAAATGATCTCGTCGCCGCAGTTGCGGATTCCGCAGGCTTGACGAAAGCCGATGCAACCAAAGCCGTTGATGCGGTATTTGATAACGTAACAAGTTCTTTGCAGGGTGGTGGTGAAGTCCGTCTCGTTGGCTTCGGAACGTTCTCCGTCGTTGACCGCAAAGCAACAACAGGTCGTAACCCACGTACGGGTGAGACAATCCAGATTCCAGCTTCTAAACAGCCTAAGTTTAAAGCTGGCAAAGGTCTTAAAGACGCCGTCAACTAATCGACGTTTTTATATCTTGTGAATACGCCGGCCCTTGTGGCCGGCGTTTTCTTTTTAGGATGCATTTCAGGGGTTGCTGAAAGCTGCGCGCCGAAGTATATCAACCGTCGAATGGGCGATTAGCTCAGCTGGGAGAGCATCTCGTTTACACCGAGAGGGTCGGCGGTTCGAGCCCGTCATCGCCCACCATTCACCTTAAATTATGGCTCTACGTCCCGTCAGTTCTCAACTGATGGATGTTGCCATGTCTACTCGTGTACAAAGTCATCGTGACTGTTTCTCATGACACGAGGTAAGAATTGATATGTTGCTTGATACACCAATCGGCGACTTTGGATGGAAAGCGCCTCATTTCACGCTCAGCGATCCAGATGGGCAGGATGACGAGATGCAGGCGCAACTCGGCGAGCAAGGCCTCCTGATCGCGTTCATCTGCAATCACTGCCACTAGATAGCTAAGAGGCTATCAGCCGATACAGACGCGCTTATGGAGTAGGGAATCAACGTCCTCGCAGTCATGTCAAATGACGATCAAAGCGTTGTGCAGGATTCACCGCCCAAGATGAAATTATTCTCAAAGCAATATGGCTTTAACTTTCCTTATCTGATCGATGAAGATCAATCCGTGGGCAGGGCTTATGGCGCCGTATGCACGCCAGACTTTTTTGATTTCAAAAAATCAAGCGAACTTCAATGTCGGGGGCGTCTTGATAACCTGCGTATGGGTCAAGAAACTAAGTGGGACCGGGAGCTCGTCGATGCGATGCTGATGATCTCGAAGACTAGGCGTGGTCCTGAGCAACAAGTCCCAAGCATGGGGTGCTCAATATAATGGCGCGATCATTAACACAATTCAGTAAACCTGCATTTGCTCAATGTTGAGTTATCGACAAGGTTTTTCATTACCTGCGCTGTCATAGCTTGACACCATGATAGGGGTGCTTTAGATCATCGCTTCCGTTGATGCTTTACGGTGTTAGCGACCCTGGTTAGGGGGTGTAGCTCAGTTGGTTAGAGCGCCGGCCTGTCACGCCGGAGGCCGCGGGTTCGAGTCCCGTCACTCCCGCCATTTTCTTAAAATTATGTATTCTCAGTGCAAATGAGAATTTGCATCATATAAATCTCCAAGAAACATGAAAAAGACATCGATTATAAAAATCTGTGGCTGAAAGTGTTTTCTTAGTGATGAATATTCTCAAATCCGAGTCTCATCTCAAGCAAACGTCCATCCAATTATAGAATTTGAGCTCTTACCACATTCTCTATCGAGTGCATTGATCTCTTATCCGCCGCCGAAGTATCAATAAAGAACTTGCCTAAATATAAACTATTTCATAGATGTGATAATGAAGAGAAAGAGGGCAATCGACGCCGTTCGTTTTAAAAAATTCAAGACCTACCGGAGATTACTCGCGTTACTAATGCTGCTGGCAACAACACTTGGTCCTATTGCTCATGCACAAACGAACGAGATAATTTATCCTATTGTGTTGGAAGATGCAGCGGAATCTGGTCATTTGCATAATCACGGGCATGCTAACGACATCGATCATCCTAAAGATCGGACGTTCAATCACTCGTATGACCATAATCTGGCTGATCATTCCCACGACGTGCCCGGGATTTCTATAATACTAAGCAAAACGCTCCCTAATTCATTCAATGACCGGCAATCAATTTCCACGACCTCACTTGTTGATCATTTATCCTTCAGTATTGATCGACCGCCCCGCATTTGATCTCGCTGCCAAAGCAGTTAGTCGCCCGATAAGGGCCTTTTTTAATCAATCAAATACGGAATAATTACATGTCACAAACATCACCTAAGGGTGACGGCTGGCCACTTTCTGCTGCAAGTCGATGCCTATTCTTTATTGGAATCACACTAGCGATCCTATTCACATTTGCAGATCCTGTTTTTGCTCATGCGGTCGCCAATGGCGACAAGGGCTACATCCAGGAAGTTTATGGTGTCCTCTTGATACCCTTCACCTACCTGGGCGCAAAACACATGATGACAGGATATGATCATATCTTGTTCTTGTTCGGAGTGATTTTCTTTCTTTACCAAATGAAACACATAGCAATCTATGTGACGATCTTTGCGATAGGCCACTCAACCACAATGCTTATCGGCGTGATATTTGATTTTGGAATCAATAGTTTCATTATTGACGCCATCATCGGTCTCTCAATTGTCTACAAAGCCCTCGATAACATCGGCGCTTACCAGCGTTGGTTTGGTGTACAGCCTAATACAAAGCTGGCGACGTTGATTTTTGGCCTTTGCCATGGCTTCGGCTTGGCATCAAAAATCATTGAGTATGACATCGCCAAAGACGGCCTTGTCCCTAATTTATTGGCATTCAATGTAGGTGTCGAAATCGGACAATTATTGGCGCTTGGCGCAATCCTCGTATTGATGGGTT
>DGOK01000100.1:19267-23320 GCA_002389385.1 Rhodospirillaceae bacterium UBA4468
TATAACGAAGATATTCCAACACGTGCTGAATTGCCGACTAAGGCAACTCATTCGCTCATCAATCATCGCCTTTATTTCTGCGATTGCGATATTGGTAACCGTTATCCTGCCCGCAGAGTACGCTATTGATCCGACTGGTATCGGTGGCGCATTGGGGCTTGGTGAAATGGATGAAATCAAGAAGCAACTTGAACAAGAAGCAGAAGCAGATCGTTTAAGAGACCTCCAAAATCAGTCTCCATCTGAACCAGCAACAAAATCAAACTCTGATCAGCAATCGTGTCTCTTCAACTCAATCGTCTCTGCCCTATTTATCAAATCAGCTATGGCACAGACCACTGAATTGGCTTGGAAGGATAAGATTACAGTCACATTGGCCCCCGGTCAGGGTGCTGAAGTGAAGCTTACAATGAAGAAAGGGGCCGTCGCTGAGTTCGATTGGACCGTTGAAGGCGGTGTTGCCAATTTTGACCTACACGGAGACGGCGGCGGCAAGTCGATCAGCTATAAGAAAGGTCGTGGAGTACCCGGTGAATCAGGTTCATTGATAGCTGCTTTCGATGGCAATCATGGCTAGTTCTGGCGCAACAGGACCAAGCAGGATGTCAACGTGACGTTGCGCGTAAGGGGTGATTACGCTGCAGTAAAACGAATGCTTTAAACACACATCACGATGCAACTGGAGACGGCTGCCAGGCATTGGAGCCGTCTCCAGTCGCCCATTTTCTTATAAATCAAGAGGTCGCGACAAGATGTCGATGATCGGGCATTCTGGAACATCACCTCGACTGCATTCATCGGCCATAGATTTGAGTAGCCGCTCCATGCGCCTTAAATCTACTATCTTCTGCCTCACATTCTTCAAGTGAGACGTTGCGATCGTGTGCACTTCGGCGCAGGTGAAGGCTCCAACATCAACTAGCGTTATAAGTTCCCTAATGTACTCAAGACTAAATCCAAGTTCTCGACTTCGTTTCACAAAAACCAAATGCTTCATCTGCTCCTCATCATAGAGCCTATGGCCGCTTAAATTCGCGTTGGGTTTGGCATTATACTAATTCGTTCGTAATAACGGATGGTCTCTATGTTGACACCGGTACGTCGGGATAATTCTCCAATTAACATACCTCGTAAGCTTGAAATGTTACTCATGGGAAAATCCTTGCACCTTTAGTGACTACAGGTCCTATCCTAACACAATTCTAATACTTAAGGAGCTGAATCAATGCTTTTGTCAGACGCTACGTTATCTATGAAACTTCCTTCAGGCTTGAAGAGCTAATGAAAAACACCTCACTTCTCAAAGTAGGTTTAGTCGAGACTATTATATTTGCACTTTGCTGTTTCACGCCTATTCTGGTCGTATTCCTTGGCGCAGAGGGCTTTTCATCATTGCTTGGTGTGCTCGACTATTTTCTTCTCCCTATCCTTGAGTCATTTCTCATCTTAACAGGATACGCACTATGGAAACGCCAAAGACAAACATAACTTTAGAATCTGAAATCACGTGTCCAAAGTGCGGACATGCCGAAATTGAGATGATGCCCACTGACGCTTGCCAGTGGTTTTATGACTGCAAAGGTTGCAAGGTAGTGCTAAAGCCAAAACTTGGAGATTGCTGCGTTTTCTGTTCATATGGAACCGTTCCATGTCCACCAATACAAGATGGCGATGATTGTTGTGCATGAAACCGGACAGTAAACTATCTAAATTAGCCAAAAAATGGACATCATATTCTGTCTGAAAGATCAAGGTTCTGAGCTAAAGTGGCTTACTTGCTGTCCACACGATCATGTGTAAACGGTATTTGTTTTGGCTTCAGCAAACTTATTGTTCACTAATCCTTCTTTATGCAAAAAAATCACACATCCCAAGAAGTTATAACATTGATAAATGACCTTTTGTGGGTCATACCTATTATGCCTACTGTTAGGGCAATACGTGCATTTTTACAGACAAATTGCATGATTAATGACTGGGGTTAATCCGGGGAGAGGGGAATAGTGGAAGACTTACTAAGCGAGTATCTTCCGATATTGGTATTCTTAGGTATCGCAACTGCGATCGCCTGCGTTGCTGTATTGGGATCATTTATCGTTGCACCACAGCGACCTGACGCCGAAAAATCATCCGCATATGAGTGTGGCTTTGAAGCGTTTGACGATGCTCGCCACAAGTTCGATGTCCGCTTCTACCTCGTCGCTATTCTATTCATCATCTTTGACCTCGAAGTCGCCTTCCTGTTCCCTTGGGCGATCTCGCTCGGTAACATTGGCGTCTTTGGATTCTGGTCGATGATGGTATTCCTCGGCATTTTAACAATTGGTTTCGTCTACGAATGGCGTAAAGGAGCTCTCGAATGGGAGTAAGCAACAACACTGATTCGAACTTGGCCCCCTTACCACAAGGCGCGGACCAAGATGCTATTCTCCGTCAAGTGACAGGTGAGTTCCAAGATAAGGGATTCGTGATTGCGTCCGTAGATAAACTCGTCAATTGGGCGCGCACAGGTTCCCTATGGCCGATGACCTTTGGTCTGGCGTGCTGTGCAATTGAGATGATGCATGCATACGTCTCTCGTTATGACCTAGACCGCTTTGGCGTTGTGCCGCGTCCAAGTCCTCGCCAATCCGATGTCATCATCGTGGCGGGTACACTGACCAACAAGATGGCCCCTGCATTTCGTAAGGTTTACGACCAGATGGCTGAACCCCGTTATGTGATCTCAATGGGATCATGTGCGAATGGCGGCGGCTATTACCATTATTCTTATTCCGTGGTTCGTGGATGTGATCGGGTTGTCCCGGTTGACGTTTATGTCCCTGGATGTCCACCGACAGCAGAAGCGCTGGTTTATGGCGTCATGCAATTACAGAAAAAGATTAAACGCACCGGAACACTGTTCCGTTAAGACTTCAACCAAACTGCTTACGGATGATTATGGATCAAGCTCTTAAAGAATTGGGCAAATACGTTCAGGACACACTCGGTGATGCCGTTACAAGTACCACTATGCGCCTTGGCGAGTTGTCTATTGAGATCAACCGCGACGACGTCCTTAAGATCATTAAATTCCTTCGCGATGATGTGAACTGTCAGTTTTTGACGTTACTGGATGTATGTGGTGTCGATTACCCAGAAGACGACGAGCGATTCGAAATCGTCTACCACATGCTGTCGATGACCCATAACAATCGTATCCGCATCAAGCTTAGAACGGACGAAGATACGCCTGTTGCCAGCGTGACGTCGCTGTTCAGCTCGGCAAACTGGTGGGAGCGGGAAATCTGGGACCTGTTTGGTGTCGCATTCATCGATCATCCTGATCTTCGCCGGATTCTCACCGACTATGGATTTGAGGGTCATCCGCTGCGTAAAGACTTCCCGCTGACCGGTTATGTTGAGGTTCGTTACGACGACGCACAAAAGCGTATTGTCTATGAGCCTGTTAAGCTGACCCAGGAATTCCGCAGCTTTGACTTCCTAAGCCCGTGGGAAGGCGTTCAACGCATGCTCCCGGGTGATGAGAAGGCTGAAGACGCCACCAAAGAGGTGGCGAAGTAATGGCCGAGATTAAGAACTATAATATTAACTTTGGTCCGCAACACCCAGCTGCGCACGGCGTGCTGCGCCTTGTCCTTGAGATGGACGGCGAAGTCATTGAACGTGCTGATCCGCACATTGGCTTGCTGCACCGGGGCACAGAGAAACTGATCGAGCACAAAACCTATGTGCAATCTATCGGTTACTTCGATCGCCTCGATTACTCATCGCCGCAGTGCCAGGAACACGCATTTGCGCTCGCGACTGAAAAGCTTCTTGGTATCGGCGTGCCTGCACGCGGGCAGGCAATTCGTGTGCTTTATGCCGAAATCGGGCGTTTATTGAACCATTTAATGAACATCAGCGCTTTTGCGATGGATGTTGGCGCGATGACCCCAATGCTCTGGAGCTTTGAGCATCGCGAGAAGCTCATGGTGTTCTGTGAGCGGGCCTGTGGTGCACGTATGCATATGCATTACTTCCGCCCAGGCGGTGTCGCTATGGACGTTC
>DGOK01000108.1 GCA_002389385.1 Rhodospirillaceae bacterium UBA4468
CCTACGAAGACTTCCATTTGTTGATGCCACTGTATCTATGTCGCATATGGAAGGGGCAGCCTGTTCCCCGCGAAGGTCAGGAGCTCAAATGGGTGCAGCCTGTCCGGTTAGGTGATTACCCAATGCCGGATGCGGATAAGCCGCTGGTCGCATTACTCAGAGATTACCTATAGATTTACTTGCCGTCTGGCGTGGGGCCAAGCGCTGACATGCCTGATGCTGATTTCCGCATTTCGTCGACAGCATCATCAAAAAATGCATCCATTTGTGCCCGCATTGGGCTGGACAGGGCGAGCAGTTTTGAGCGTGCGTCACTGGGGTTGTCTTTCTCGACAATCAATCCCCGGCCAAGCGCAGTATCGATGTACTTAGAGGCCGTTAGGGGGCTTTTGACGCCGGTAATAGAACTCATCGCATCGGTTTTACGCTGCGGCGTTTTATTGCGCCACAAATAGGTAAATAGATCCCAATAGGCAGCCGAATAGAAATCCGTATCACCGTCAAATACTTTTACCCAACCCATGCCGATACGATCAATAAAAGCTAAATAAGCGCGACGTTGATCATCATTATATGTAAGAGGCATAGGGCATAACTTTGCTGTCAAAAGTACCTTCAGGAATGAATGTAAATTTGTATCTTCTTTGATGTGCAATGTCTATCTTAATTAAGCTATTGAAAATAAATAATAAAAACTTTATACATTTAGTTACATTTATTTTTACATTTATTTTTACATTTAAAATTAACTATAAAAATATATGCAAATATAGTTCTTCTCATGCCACGCGGTTGGATTGCACCGCGGCGGTAAACAGGAGGAATTGATATGAAAAAAATAAATCAGAGTACGACCAACACAACGACTAAGACACGCTTTAAGCCAAAGCTTGCTATGATGGCAGCGCTTTTGAGCCTGGGTGTCCTGAGCGGATGCATCACCGATCAGGGTAATAAGCAACTTATAGGCTCAGTCCTTGGTGCAGGCGCTGGCGGTTACGCTGGATCGAATATTGGTGGCGGCAAAGGTAAACTTGCTGCAACGGCTGCGGGCGCCATTCTTGGCGGCCTGTTCGGGAACTCCATTGGCGGTTCACTCGACTGTGCAGATAAACAATATGCAGCGCGTGCCCAGAATGTGGCGCTTGAAGCACCCGTAGGCAAAACCATTGCCTGGTCAAACCCGGAAACGGGCAACCGAGGGAAAGTCACACCGACACGGTCGGGTCGTGACACACGGACAGGCGCATATTGACGGGAATATCAAACAGAAGTGATTGTCGGCGGTGAAGCCCAGGTTGGGTATGGCACAGCGTGCCAGATGCCGGATGGCGATTGGAAAATCGAAAGCTAAGAGCTGCACCAGCGACGTGCCTGTGGGACCTCCTCCGGCCCAACGGCGTACGATGTGAGGCGGGCGGTATCAGTCAATTGTGCTGATATCGCCCGATCCGCGTTGGCTCACTTAAAAGCCTTTAAAATGAGGGTTCGCATCCTTACATTCTGGCTATGACTGAAAATCCAAAATCTCCTACTAAAATAGTTACCGCGGGTCTGGTGATCATCGGTAATGAAATCCTTTCGGGCCGCACCCGCGATGCCAACATGCAGTTTCTGGGCGACGCGCTGAACACACTCGGAATTCGCATGACGGAAGTCCGTGTGGTCTCGGATGTCCCCGAAGCCATTGTCGAGGCTGTGAACACGCTTCGTGCGCGCTATGACTATGTCTTCACTACAGGGGGCATTGGCCCGACGCATGATGACATTACTTCTGAGTGTATCGCACAGGCATTTGGGCTTGAGTTTGGCCTGAACCCCGAAGCTGTTTCGATCCTTGAAGATCATTATGCCGAGGGCGAATTCACAGAAGCGCGTCAACGGATGGCGAAAACGCCGCAAGATGCGATCCTGATCGATAACCCAGTATCGAAAGCCCCCGGTTTTCAGGTTGAGAACGTCTTTGTTCTCCCGGGTGTTCCTCGGATCATGCAAGCCATGTTTGGTGGTATCACGCATCGTTTAACGGGTGGTGCGCCGATGATCAGCCGCAGCGTAACGTCGCATGTTCCAGAAGGCAAAGCCGGCGGCCCGCTGACAGAATTACAAGAACGTTATCCCGACACAGAAATTGGCTCATATCCTTTTTTCAAAGATGGCAAGCCGGGTGCGAGTATCGTTATTCGTGCCGTCGATTCTAATATGGCAGATGCAGCCGTAAAAGATGTATTCGAGATGCTGACGTCTTTGGGCGGCGACCCTGAAATTGATGACACCGTAAAAAGTAGTGCAGATAAATAAAACCAAGGGAGATTTCCAAGATGACACGTTTAATGCCAGGTGGCCCCGTACCCGATCTCGAAGTTGCGCTTGCAGGAGGTGGCACATGGAAACTGTCTGATCAGAAGCCTGAAACCTTCACTGTGGTTGAAGTTTACCGCGGTCTTCACTGCCCACGTTGCAAGCTGCAATTGCTGGATATGGACCACAAGGTCGCGCGCTATGCCGAACGTGGCTGCACGTCGATCGCGATCTCAACAGATCCGCAGGACCGCGCAGAAAAAAGTGTTTCCGAATGGGGCATCCATCAGCTGCCAATTGGTTATGGCATGACGACGGATCAAGCGCGCGCTTGGGGCCTGTATATTTCTGATGCATTTCAGGAAAAAGAGACCCGACAGTTTGCTGAGCCAGGGTTGTTTTTGATTCGCCCAGATACGACGCTGTATTCTAACGTTATTCATACAACACCGTTCCACCGTCATCATCATGCGGACGTTATGGAAGCGGTAGATATGATCCGGGCACGCAGCTATCCACCACGTGGGACGGCATCAGCCTAACGTTTTAAGATGAAGTTGCTGATATCGATACGCTCTTGCCATCCGGCGCGCTCGAGCTCGGGATCGGTGTGTTCTTCGACCGGGTAGCCCATGCATAAATATCCGACGAGCGACCAGTCGTCGGGGATATCCAGTGTCTTGTTGGCGCGCTCGGGGTCAAGAATCGACACCCAGCCCAGGCCAATGCCATGTGCGCGTGCCGTGAGCCATAGGGTCGTGATGGCGCCGACGACGGAATACGCCAGCATCTCGGGCATGGTTTTGCGGCCAAGCCCGTATCCAAGCTCGCTGGCCTCGTCACAATAGACGGCAAGGTGAACAGGGGCATCGCGCAGTCCCGCAAGCTTAAGGCCTGCATAGGTCTCGGCCTGATCCCCAGAATATTCGCTAAGCGCATCCGCATTAACATTTTCAAAATTGGCAATGATATCCGCGCGCCGGGCCGTATCTTCAACAAGCACAAACCGCCATGGCTGCGCGTTGCCGACGCTGGGGGATAGGGCTGTGAGCTTTAATAATTCTCGGATAACGGCGTCGTCGACCGGGTCAGATCGGAATCGCCGGACATCACGACGCCAGACCAATAACGTTTCCAAAGTGTCTTGAAATCGTTGATCAAAATCAGGCGTTGCACCGTTGCCCGCCGAGCGTTTCTTAGGCGTATCCATGGGCGGACATTGGCATGCGAGGGGCTGGCTCCGCAAGTGTGTGTTGCTAGGTCGAGTTAGAAGACATTGGAGTTCAACAGACACTTTCAGGGGGTTAGGAAAGATTAGTGTATAAGAATGTTGAAACTGGCTTGCCGAGCGTCATTCAGCCGGGTAACTTCCCCATTGCGCGGGCGTGGTGGAATTGGTAGACACAAGGGACTTAAAATCCCTCGATCCTAGATCGTGCCGGTTCAAGTCCGGCCGCCCGCACCACCTTCTCAGGTAAACATCAGCTAACCCTTTGGTATTCATAGGTTTTACACAAGGCCTGTATGAAAGGGTGGACCAAATGTTAGACCATTCGTGTCCATCGTTTGTGTACCAAAAGCGAGGTATTTTCTATTTCTCTCGCCGGGTGCCTAGCGACCTCCAGAATCATCCTGTCTCTCCGCACTAGGTCTTCAAAGGCTGCAAGGGTGAAGGCTGCATCACTGTCTTCTCAGTTGGACGAGGATTGGCTCACACTTCGTTGGCGTATTGGTGAAAGTCCTATGAGGCGGTTTCTGATTGATCAAGCCACTGAGGCGAGGTTCCAATCATCAGCGCCCATGCTGTCTGAGGCGAGAGAAATCTATCTCTGTATTAAAGACATTGATCGCCCGGTGACCTTTGGTAATGCTGTAGAGAGGGCAATCAACCATTTGATTGTTCTGGTTGGCGCAGCGCTGCGGCAAGTTGGGGCAATTCAGGCGTGAAAGTCTGGTACGACACCAGCGGAACGTACTGACACGGTTTATGCCGCATTTAACGAAATCAAAGATACAGCACGGGTCGTTGGTGAAGACACAACCCGGCTGGATATGTTGGAACGGTTAGGGCTCGTGGGGCTGATTGATGCAGCGCATATAGGTGATCCATCTAACCGACGTGTCTTTGTGTTTGGTGGGCTGGCACAGGCCTTGAAGAAGCGCCCCGATTGGTCAGACAAGCTGGCTTTAATCATGGAACTGACTGCAGGAACGCCAAACGATCTGGTCATAGAATTTCTAGATGAGATCGCCGCTGAAATTCTTGATGGTGATGTTGCAATCAAGGAATTCTTTGGCGGTTTTGGTGACATCGTATGTGCCTCCATTTCGATTATTCATTTCACCCAAGGCCGGTGTGAGAAAAAGAACCCAAGATCATGCCTTGCTGACTTCAACGCATTGATGGCGGCGCGACCTTTTCCCCTTACCATATCTGTATTACTGGGCCGTGTGGCCAAATCACTTGGAGGTGTCAGACCGTTGACTCGCGAAGATAAAGAAGCCGAACGAACGGCATTCCAACAATTAATGGACGAACTCTCCAGCGATGCCGGTTTTATGGGCGGCCCACAAATGGTAGGCGCTTTGACGGCGCGTGCATGTATTGCCTTGGCTGATCCTGATGACTTGCCCGTTGAGCAGGCAATCGATCACATTATGTCAAATTTATCCAATCGTGCTGTGCGGCTTGGGTTCTTGCTGGCCTCACTCGTCCCAGAAGACATGCCACCAGAACAGATGCGCCAGGTCATGGATGGATTGAAGGCGAAATTAACTGGCGATGCATTGCCCGAAAAATGGCGTTTGTTGTTCGCTGATACTTTGGACCGGTTAATCAAACGCTATGATCCAGAACCCACACCCGAAGAAGGCTCTGCCGTGACATTTTCAATTGAAAAGTCGCCATCAACACTCCGAGACAAAGTGAAAGTCATTGAAGAAGTTAAACTTGAACCTGCTCCATTCCCTAAAGTTGCACCTGTTGGAAAACCGAAAGCAGAAGAGACTGCACCACCTCCAAAGAAGGAAGCAGCACCCCCGGCTAGAAAAGTGACACGTCTTAAAGCTGAAGCGGGTGACGTTCTGTTTGATGAAGGCGATGCCGGTGATCAGGCGTACCTGATAAATTCGGGTGAAGTTGAAATATTCAAGAAGATTAATGATGAAGTCGTTGTCTTAGCGACGATTTCCCGTGGGGATATTTTAGATGAAATGTCGTTGATTGATAATCAGCCGCGTATGGCGTCAGCACGCGTAGTTGGCGAGGTCGCGTTAACGCTTATTACGCGTGAAGACTTGGCTGCCAGATTGGATAAGCTGAATGAAAGCGACAAGGTGCTGCGACGCTTAATCGATGTCTTTGTTGACCGGCTTTGGGGATAAGTAACGTCGACCAGATAACAGTGTTATCGAGACCCCCATGAAAATTAAAACCATGCCCGTGCCACGTGTCAGCCCGAAACTCTCGCCAAAAATAAAGTATGACGCGATGACACCTGCGCAGGGTGCGAACAATGCAAAGGGTGTCACCATGACGGCGGGATACGTGCTTAAAAGCCGTCCCCAAATAGCGAATGCGACGGTTGTGGCAATCAATCCCAAATATAAAACGGCAAGTATACTGATCATTGACGCGTCTTGAATGCGATAAACAAACCCGCCGAGTTCTCCCATCATTGCTGACGCTGCGAACGCTGGGAACGGCGGCACGAGGCTTAGCCAAATCATGAGGGCAAGCATATCCACGCGTCCCAATTTTTTGAGAACGGTGTTGCCGAAGGCCCAACTGATAGCACCGCAAAGCGTCAAAATTAATCCAAGGTACGTCAGTGTTGCATCAACGCTTTGGAAGATGACGCCAAGACCAACAAACGCGAGAACGATTCCGATGATCTGACGCGTGTTCGGTATTTCCCGCAGCACAGCGGCAGCAATAATGATCGTGAATATAGCTTGTGTATGTGTTGCCAGCGATGCCAGCCCGGGCGGTATACCGGCGTCATAGGCAAAGAACAAAAACATGAACTGGCCGACGAACAATAATGTGCCCAATGTAATCAAGGCGCTCCATGAAATGTTGGGCTTTTTGATGAAGAACATGGGCAGGGCCGCAATAATGAAGCGCAGTGCCAGAAGGTCAGGTGCAGTAAAGCTCTGCAGCGCGTATTCAATGGCGATAAACGCCAACCCCCAGATCACAGCGACTGTTGTAGCCGCGATGATATCTAAGGGGCGCATCGCGTCAGATTAGCGCCATTGAAATGCCGACCTTGGCATCAAAGCGCCATCTTTATTCTCAAGCGTATCTGCGATGCGGATACCTTCGTTCCATTTGACCATGCGTTCTGAACGGGTGAAGGAACCAACTTTAAGCTGAAGTGCGCCCCATCCAACGGCCATGTGCACAATCGTTGCGTCTTCGGTTTCACCGGAACGCGCTGAGACGATCTGTCCCATGCCAGACGCCTTGGCCGCATCGAACGCAGCCTTTGCTTCGGTTAATGTGCCTGCCTGATTGGGTTTGACCAGCAAGGCGTTGCAGACACGATTTTTTGCAGCAGCTTTGACGCGATCAGCATTGGTGACCAAAACATCATCGCCAACAACTTGAGCATTATCACCGACAGCCCATGTGAACTTTATCAAGCCATCGGGATCGTCTTCACCAAGTGGGTCTTCAATTGAGACGATAGGATAACGCTCCATCCAATCTACAAGGAGGGCGCACAGTTCGTCACTATTCAATGTCTTGTCGTCTTTAGCCAAGCGGTAGCTACCATTCTCACCAAATTCTGACGCTGCAATATCCAGTGAAATTGCGACTTCAGCGCCAGGCTTGAAACCCGCAGCTTCAATGGCCCGCAGTAATGTTTCAATGGCTTCTTCGTTGGTATCGAAGTCTGGCCAAAAACCACCTTCGTCAGCAACGCCAGAAAGCTTCCCGGCCTCGTCCATGATAAGCCCCGCATGTCGGTATACTTCAGCAGTCCAATTCAAGGCTTCGCAGAAACTTTGCGCACCGGTCGCAATAACCATGAAGTCTTGAACATCAACGCGTCCGGAAGCATGTGCTCCGCCGCCAAAGATTTGTATTTCTGGAAGAGGTAACGTCACATCACCCTGAGTGCCTGCTTGATCGCGTAAAAACTGCCAAAGCGGCACGCCTTCATGTTGGGCTGCTGCATGTGCGACCGCCATGCTCGTGGCAACAGTCGCGTTACCGCCGAGGCGCTGCTTATTGGGGGTGCCGTCGAGATCAATCATGAACTTGTCGATGCGTGCTTGATCACGGGCATCCTGGCCCTGTAGAACTTCGGCAATTTCAATGTCGACGGATTTCATCGCTTGCTGAACATCCCAACCGCCAAACGCCTTGCCGCCGTCTCGAAGATCAATCGCCTCAAACCTGCCGCGAGATGCGCCAGCAGGTGCAATCGCAACGCCAATGGCACCGCCCTCTAGATTTACTTCGACTTCGACTGTTGGCCGTCCGCGAGAATCCCAAACTCTCCGTGAATGTAGTGACTCGATTGAATGTTTTGCCATGAGAGAGAGTGTCCTTAGTCGTTAGTTTTGAGGTTGTCGTACCAAGCGTCACAGATGTCTATGGGATGATTGACGGGGGAAGTCAAAAAACTGGGCGCAAAACTACGGACCAAATTCTGCTGCACTTTGTCGGTAATATATTCAACAGGTGACTTCCCATCAATGCGCGCGAGGAAGAGGCCCGGCAGCAAGTGCGCTGTACGAACGATGATTGTTGGATCATTTAATTTGGATATTTCCTGCGCGTAGCTTTCGCATAATGCCTTGAAGCAGGCACGGTAATCATCTCGCGCATCACGGTTCCATAATCCTTTAAGTAAAAGATGGTTCAGGCAAAACGCGAGATCGAATGCAGGGTCTCCGTACCACGCGCATTCCGCATCAAGAAAGACAGGGCCATCAGATCCGATCAGAATGTTCTTAGGGCTCACATCTCCATGAACAAGAGCTGTGCGGTGTGCGGCTGTAATTTCTGACAATTCGATCATTCGATGATTGATATTTGGATGCCGTACACCGGTCGCCAGAAGATAAGGCTCCAAACGAATGGCATGGAATATCTCATCTGTTTGGAACGTCTTAGCGATGCTTGGGTCGTTAGTGGTTTCTGTGTGGATTTTCCCCAGGTACCGCCCAACGCTGGCAGCGTCTTCGGTGCGTGCATCTCCATCCCTCAGCGTTGATTTCCATAGCGAGAAATCGATTGGATTAAGGAAGGGCATTACAAATAGCCCAGCGTCTGCGTCATGAAATAAGACGTCAGGCGCTGCGTTAGGTATAACGGCGTTTGCAGCCTGTATCCACTTAACCTCAAAGGCATTCCGTGAAATTGGTGCAAACCAATCGTCTTTGACCTTTAGCTTCGATAAAGCGCGCTTAACGCATACGGGGCCCGATTGCAGATCAATCCGCCAGATATCTGAACTCACACCACCTGTGAGTGGTGCTGCCGTGACGTTGTCTGAGGAGGGGATCCATCCACGCTCCTTCATAACCGCAATAATTTCTTGTCCAGAAGGTTTATTCAGCAATTGACGCTACAAGCTCTTGCGATGCTTGTCTCATAATATCCACGTGGCCCAGTGCTTGCTCAAACGTCATGCGTGCGATCGGCCCATGTGTTGCCAATGTTGCCAACAGACGACCGTCATGGCCTTTGGTTGGTACTGCGATTGCGACCATGCCCGTTATGAACTCTTCATTGTCCGTGCCGATACCAGAGGCTTCTATAGCATTAATCTCATCTATAAGCATGTCTGAGACCGTTATGCTATTCTCAGTTTTCTGCTGATGATTAACCAGATAGATTTCAAAAACTGCATAACCTCTTATTATTCTCGTGACAGCCTTTAGACGAGAGCATCTTGCGTAGCCAAAAATTTCTCTATGCTTTAGCGTGCAGAAAAAAGCAAGACGCGTGCTTGTCGACAAGACAAAATTTCATTTTCTAAAAAATAACTTGAATAGTCGCTGGCGTTGAGTAACTTGGCTTCGGGCCACACCTCCCCAACGAGGTGCGACCTTTCTGAGAGGAAAGGAGTGCAAAATGACACTTATTCAGAAGCCAGACATGCGTCCGGCAAACCCTAATTTTTCATCTGGACCTTGCTCCAAGCGCCCTGGTTGGCATCCCGACGTGTTGTCGGATGCGTTTCTAGGTCGATCCCATCGTCATGCAATTGGTAAAGCTAAAATCAAAGAGGTCATCACGCGAACCCGCTCGGTTTTGGGGATTCCTGATGATTATCGTATTGGCATCGTGCCTGCATCCGATACTGGTGCTGTTGAAATGGCCATGTGGTCATTACTTGGCCCCCGCGGTGTCGAGGTATTGGCGTGGGAAAGCTTTGGCGCGCAGTGGGCCGTTGATGTGAAAAGCCACCTTGGCATAGAGGATGTTAAGCTTACAGATGCACCGTACGGTGAATTGCCAGATTTAAACGCTGTCGATTTCTCTCGAGACGTTATCTTCACATGGAATGGTACGACCGGCGGCGTGCGTGTCCCTAACGGCGACTGGATTCCTGATTACCGGGAAGGACTGACCATCGTCGATGGAACCTCTGCAGTCTATGCCATGGATATCCCTTGGGAAAAAACGGATGTCGTCACGTGGTCTTGGCAAAAGGCGATGGGCGGCGAAGCGGCTCATGGCATGTTGGTGTTGAGCCCGCGTGCGTTTGAACGCATTGAAAATTATGACCCACCGTGGCCTCTGCCGAAAATCTTCCGCATGAAGAAGAAGGGCAAACTCATGGAGGATGTCTTTGAAGGTGTGACAATTAATACGCCTTCGATGTTATGTATTGAAGATGCGCTGGATGGCCTCAAGTGGGCTGAGCGCGAGGGTAATGTTAAAGGTTTGCTGGAACGTGTGACCGCGAACTACAGCGCCTTAAGTGCTTGGGTTGAAGGTGCGGACTGGATTGATTTCATCTGTGCGGATTCTGCGGCACGCTCAACCACATCTGTTGTGTTGGTGGTTACCGACCCTTGGTTTACTGGGCTTGATGAAGATCAGCAACGGGCTGGGATCAAGAAGCTTACTGGCTTGTTAGAGAAAGAAAACGCGGGCTTGGATGTTGGGTCTCACCGTGATGCCCCTCCAGGGCTTCGGATTTGGTGCGGCGCGACCGTTGAAGCGGATGACCTTGCAAAATTAGGTCCTTGGCTTGATTGGGCGTTCGCATCCGTTAAATCCGAACTCCAGGGAGACTGATCCATGGTAAAGGTTCTAATATCTGACAAAATGTCAACGCTCGCCGCAGATGTGTTTAAAGCACGCGGTGTTGAGGTTGATGTAAAAACTGGCCTAGATAAGGAAGAGTTGGCGAAGATCATTGGCGAGTATGATGGCATCGCCATTCGGTCGTCCTCTAAGCTCACGCCAAAAACACTAGCAAAGCCGGGTAAGCTCAAAGTTATTGGGCGTGCAGGCATCGGCGTTGATAACGTTGATCTGCCCTGTGCGACACAGGCTGGTATCGTTGTCATGAACACACCCTTCGGCAACGCGATCACAACGGCAGAGCACGCGATTACAATGATGCTCTCATTGGCGCGTCAAATCCCGGCAGCGAATGCGTCGACCCATGCCGGTAAGTGGGAGAAGTCGAGTTTTATGGGCGTCGAATTGATGGCCAAAACACTCGGCATCATTGGGTGTGGCAACATTGGTGCGATTGTTGCTGATCGTGCGCAGGGCCTGAAAATGAAGGTTGTTGCGTTTGATCCGTTCTTGTCAGAAGAGCGAGCAGCCGAACTGGGTGTTGAGAAGCTTGATCTTGATGGACTTTTAGCACGTGCTGACTTCATCAGCCTGCATACACCACTTACCGATCAAACCCGCAATGTGCTTGATGCGACAGCTTTGAATAAAACCAAACCTGGTGTGCGTATTATTAACTGCGCACGTGGGGGCTTGATCGACGAGATTGCACTCAAGGCTGCCATCGAAAGTGGACACGTAGCGGGCGCAGCACTTGATGTGTATGCACAAGAACCGGCAACCGAAAACCCGTTGTTTGGCATGTCGCAAGTCGTATGCACACCACACTTGGGCGCATCTACGAGCGAAGCACAGGAAAAGGTTGCTGTTCAGGTGGCCGAACAGATGGCGGATTATTTGCTTAACGGCGCCGTCACCAATGCCCTGAATATGGCTTCGGTATCTGCCGAGGAGGCACCGAAACTCAAACCATATATGATGCTTGCTGAGCAATTGGGTGGGTTCGCAGGGCAGGCCACACAAACAGCGATCAAAGCGATCGATATTTGTTACGAGGGGCATGTTTCAACGCTCAACACAAAACCGCTGACGGCGATTGTGCTCAAAGGTTTGTTGGGCCCCTTGCTGGTTGGTGTGAATATGGTCAATGCGCCCGTGATTGCTGAAGAACGTAATATCAAGATATTGGAATCACGTTCTGAGACAGTTGGTGATTATCACACATTGATCACAGTGACAGTAACCACAGAAGATCAGACACGCTCCGTCAAAGGCACACTCTTTAATCAAGAACCCCGTCTGGTGAAGATCAAAGGCATTCATATTGATTCGAAGCTTGGGCCAAATATGCTATATCTTACGAACCGCGATAAACCGGGCTTGATCGGTGCGTTGGGGTCGTTGCTAGGTGATGCGGGTGTGAACATCGCGACCTTTAACTTAGGCCGCGCTGATGAAGGCGGGGATGCAATTGCTTTGATTGAAGTCGATGGTCAGCCGCCAGCTGACGTGATGGCGCAGGTACAGAGCTTAGAGCACGTGGTCCACGCCATCTCAATGAAGTTTTAGGCCGCAGTCTCATCGGTTTTAGCAATTTGAGGACGACCTTCGCCGATTTTTGACATATCAAACGGCGTCGACTGATAGATCATATTCAGCCAGTTCCCAAACAGGATATGCGCATTCGCGCGCCATGTGTTGATGGGGGGCTGGCTGGGATCATCATCGGGGAAGTAGTTCCTGGGCACATCAATCGTTGAACCTTTTTCAACATCACGCGCGTATTCGTCACCCAGCGTTGTTGAATCATATTCAAGATGATTAAACATATGCACATGATTGAGCACGGGGTCATGCACCAAGGCCATACCCGCGTCCTTTGATAGTGCAAGGATTTGTAAATGTGGGAACCGTGCAAGGTCATCTGGATGGTTTTCAGTATGACGAGATACGGGGATTGGAATGCTGTCGTTAAGGCCGCGCATCAGTGGCGAGGTTGAATCGGTGACGCTGTGTAAAAACACGCCAAAGGCTTTTTCCGATAATTGATATTTTGGAATGTCGTAAAAATGATGCAGAGCCGCCTGAGCACCCCAACACAAATTAAAGCAGGCTTCGACATTGGTCCGTGACCAATCAAATATCTGACACAACTCGTCCCAATAATTCACGTCTTCAAAGTCGAGCTTTTCGATAGGTGCCCCAGTAATAATCAATCCGTCAAATTTCTGATCTTTGACTTCGGCCCATGGGTGATAAAAATCGAGTAAATGCTGCTCGTCCGTAGTCTTCGATTTATGTGTGGTGAGGGCAAGTAGTGTCAGTTCGACTTGTAAGGGGGTCGCTCCCAAGACACGTGCAAGCTGAGTTTCCGTCTTGATTTTTTCCGGCATCAGATTGAGGATTGCGATCTTTAACGGACGAATATCCTGACGCGCAGCCTCATTATCTTTAATGATTGGAACGCCTTCTTTTTCAAGAATTTTGCGTGCTGGAAGCTCTGATGGAATTTTAATGGGCATTTTTCACGTCCTCACCGAGGCAGCGCACGGACGCGTGCACGTTCTTGGCAGACTTTCAGATAGCGACGCGCATTGTCAGATGCAACCGTGTTGGTCGCTGACTGCTCACTAATCAGCTCATACAGTTGCTTTAAAAATGCGTCGGTATCTGGCACATGGCCACTATCTTCATCGCCGCAAAACAAGCGTTCGACATCAATCGAAAATCCATAATTCTCAGCAAACCGCTCGTAGCGTGGCTTGCGATCCTCAAGAAGGAGAGGGAACAAGCGTCGGGCAAATTCTTCTCTATCTACACCTACGCCATCATCGGGCTGACCTGAGAGATGTTTGTCGATGAAAGTCGGATGGTAAAATAACGGTTTCGGGTTGCTCTCGGCGCGGCGCTTCAAGGCTTCTTCACCTTTGGCATTCGCGCGGATATAGACAATCAATGAATTTTCGCGAAGAGACGTGATCACAGGGTCATCGGCGTCTTCAATGTCTGCGATTTCGCAAAGACTGCCTGA
>DGOK01000121.1 GCA_002389385.1 Rhodospirillaceae bacterium UBA4468
GTTAAATGTACGTCGATTAAACAATGCAATATCACGAATGATAATCGGAATCCATTTATCGCCGAGCAGATGAGCCGCAAGACCAATTGGGCACATGTTTTCCTCTACAAAGTTTTCATCTACCCCATTCTTCGCATCTAACATAAACCATTCCACCATTTAAACCACTATTATAATGACATTGGCTGGCCAATCTCTGCGCGTCAATTATTTTCTTCTTAAAGTGTTAACTTCCATTCAGTAAAACCGCTTTAATATTTGGTATGGTTCTAAGATATCCTTCGAGTTTAGTATAAAAATTGGACAAAATCGCATGTTTGTTATCTCAAGCGAACAATCGTCAAAACGAATGAAGGATAGTCGGGTAATGATGGTAAAACTTACGCAAGATCTCGCACGTGGACTTGGTCCATGGAAGGACATGTATCACGAAAATCAAGCAGTGCTAAACGCTCTTGGCGCGCGTCTTATATTTGCGGGTACGGAGAACGATGATGACAGCAAACTGACTGTGATCATCGATTTTGACTCTCTTGAGGCGATGAAAGCTTTCGGCGGACATGAGGAATTAAAAGCCAAACGTGCGGCAGCTGGGGCGCTTTTAGACACGACGGTGATCACCGTGATGAGCGAAGGTTCCTTTGTCGGGTGAGAGATGCCGGACTAAGTATCGCATACTGCAAAGTTAAACCAATCAATATGGTGAATGAGGAGGAAGATCCATTATGCCAATAGAAGTGAAAAATTTTGCCTCACAAGCAGATGAAGCCAAAGAAATGCCAAACGCTCGTGTTGAGTCGGTTAATGTCATGGGCCAGCGTGTGATGAAATTGACCTTGGCGCCAGAGTGGAAATGGTCGCGTGATATCAAACCTCTTGTAGGTACACCAAGCTGTCAGGCGACACACACGGGCGTTATTGTTGAGGGCACGATCCATTGCGTTTGCGATGATGGCTCCGAGGCGACCTATTCCGCAGGAGATGCTTACGCGATTTCCCCAAATCATGACGCCTGGTGCGTTGGGGGATCACGGGCGGTCGTCTACGAATTTGCTGGACGTTGGGGCGAGTGAATACTTCCGTTTACGATAAACTGCAGAAAGTTTTGGATGATCGAAATGTCGAGGGTTACCTCGGCCTCATACACGACGATGCGCAGATTATTTTCCATAAATCTGGTGACCGGTTTAACAAAAGTGAGTGGGTGTCCGTGGTGGGCGGCATGATGCGTAATCCCAAATTCGTGAAAGACGCATCGCGCTGCATTTATGAAGATTCAGACATGTTAGTCTCAGATACTTTCATGTCCTACCCTGGCGACACTAAAGAAGCCGTTATGTTGGTGTGCATGTTGAAGGATGGGCAAATAATCCGCATGGAAACTCGGTAGTCACCGCTTGATTAAAGGGCTTTTAGCCACTCATTAATAGGAGAAGTTTAATGGCTAACCTACTCATACATATCCACAGTGGACCTGAGTTAAAGAATAAGCTCACCCTTGGGTTGCTTGTCGCCAAAACGGGGGTCGCGGAAGGCCATAGTGTCAAACTGTTTTTGGCCGCTGACGCTGTGCACGCCCTGGCTTGTCGGGCAGAAGGGGATATTGTGGGGCAGGGCACTGGCGACGCAAACTTGCACTTACAGGCTCTTGCCGCGGCAAATGTTCAAATCATGGTCTCGGGAATGTCTGCGAAGGCGCGCGGCTATGATGACAGTCTTCTGGCCGGCTATAATGCTTCCTTTGCGATGCCTGACACGCTTATTGCCTTGGCCTTAGATGCCGATACGGTGCTGTGTTATTGATGCTGCTGTAGGACTTTAACGGCAGGATCCATCCTTGATGCGCAAGGGACTTATATATCCTGAGCGCCTGCATTTCTGCAGCCGTGCCATTGCGGCATAATATCGTCTGTCAGGCCGTTACGGCTGCTGTGGCGGTCGGGCCAGCTCAGCTTCTATCATGCGGGTCAATTTTTGCGACAAGGGCCGGGTTGAGGCACCCCAGGTTGCCAAAACCTGGCCGTCACCACCGATCAAAATTTTGTTAAAATTCCACGCTGGCGCGAATCCGCTTTGCGCGCGCACGGCCATAAAGAAAGGATGCGCCTGCGCGCCTGTGACCGCGAGGGTCTCGCTCATCGGCATATCAATGTCGTAATTTAAGGCACAAAAACTTTTGACTTCTGCATTGCTGTCGAACTCCTGGTTAAAGTCATCCGATGGGACTGCGATCATTCCAAAGCCGGCGTCGCGGTAGGTGTCGTAGAGTTTTTGCAGATCGGCATATTGTTTGGTGAAGGCGCATTGCGACGCGGTGTTCACGACGAGGTAGGGTTTTCCCTGCCATTGGCGCGTATCGATACGTCCGCCATAGATCGATGGGAAGCTATAGGTCGCAAGCTCGCTGGCGTGGCCCAAGCGCGGCGTTACAGCCGCACTAGCCGAAGCGATGACAAATATCGTGGCCCAGAGAAAGAGTGTGTGTTTGCGTATCATAAAGGTTCTACGCATCATGCGCCGATTTAGATCAGCCTTATGCGAGACCGACGCAAGATTGTGTCTGGGGATCCCAAGTTGTTCCAGGCAGGCAGAAGGCCTGCGGGTCAGTGCCGCGATCTGGGCAGCTCGGGGCCTCTTGAGCGCGGCTGGCAGTGGCACAAATCATGATCAATAGAGATATGAGAATGGGCTTCATCGCTTGTGTCTCCAGATTATGCTTGGCCGCGGCCCCACAGGCCGGCGCATCATTGGGCCGGGTTATTTCTTTGCGCGCATGCTTTGCACTTGGTGAATGAGCGCATCGGCTCGGCGTTTGCTCATACCAAATTCTTTACGCAGCCGCTCTAGGTCCGCTTTGTTGGTATGGTCTAAAATACCATCTAAAAGTGCTTTGCGCACCTGATCTTCAAAAATGATATTCCGCCGCTCCATCTGGGCATTGAAAGCGGAGGCAACAATACCCGTGATCAATGCCACCACAATCACCCCTAAAATTGCCGATCCGACAGCGATAAGTTTCCCTGCCACGGTGATGGGGGTGATATCGCCATAGCCAACTGTGGTGAGCGTAATCAGCGCCCAATACATGGAGTCGGGAATTGACTGAAAGCCCGTTGGATGGGTCTCATGTTCAGCAAAATACATCAATGTGGACGAGAGGATGAACAAAATCGCGAAAAGGTAACTGGCCGCATAAAACGAACGCCTTTCCTCAAAAATAGCGTCAAACAGATCCTCCATAGCCGAGTTGTAATGCGACAATTTCAGAATGCGAAGCAGCCGCAATGCGCGCAAAATCCGCAGATCTAAATAGGGGAAAAACGCGCGCAGATAGAAGGGCAGGATGGAAAAAAGGTCCACCAGCCCACTGAAGCTGAGCATGTATTTGACGCGCGCTTTACAGGCGCCAGCAAAGCCGTATGGGCCAGAGATTTGACGAGGTGCGACCCAAACACGGCAGAGATATTCGACTGTGAAGATCCCCACGCTGATGATTTCGATCCATATAAACAGGTTCTTATGGTCGGCATAGATGTGCGGTACGGATTCCAAGGTGATGGAGATGATGTTGACGACAACCAAAGCCATGAGGAATAAGTCGATGTTTCGGCTGACCCTATCGCCTACATCTGCCCGCTCTAAGATTTGACTGAGCCGGTTTTGCACTTCGATATATTTTGACATGCACATACCCTATTTCACGCAGCGATGCGCTTAGCATGATCGCCAAACTGCGCTTTGGCAAGATTGCCTGGCCCATTGGCCCTCGGGTGTGATCCGCGAACGGTGAAAAAAATATGCAGGCTTAGGCATATGAGAGGGGCCAGTCGGGCCCGGCTTAGGCAGGCGTTCTGCCTATTTAACTTTTCCTAATACAGCTCTTGCAGGATTTGCGCGATGACAAAGCCCAATCGCTAATCCCGTAAAAAAATTACTCAAGCTTCTGGAATGTAGGGCTGGATTGCGGGTGGCTTCGCATCATTAAAACTTCAAGAGGAAAAAATGACTCAAAAAAAAGTACTGCACAAAGGCGTCGAAAATCGAGCAATTGGAATTTGGGATGATCTGTACCGGGGACTGCCTGGGCCGGTGAAATCATTCTTATCGGTGATCATTGTCAGCACCACGCTGATGCTTGGCGCGCTGTTTTTCACAACCCAGCTTCTGCCCGGCGCTGACAGTTTGATCCCCACATTGGTGGATGCGCTGGAGC
>DGOK01000080.1 GCA_002389385.1 Rhodospirillaceae bacterium UBA4468
TGTGGCGTTGGATTTTCTTTCTCATCGGACTTTGTGTCGCTGTATTAGGGGCTGTTTGGTTTGTTCAGAACCCGGGTGAAGTGACACTTGAATGGCAAGGTTGGCGTCTTGATACGTCAATTGGCATTCTTGTCTTAGGCATTTTGTTTTTCGCGACAATCGTTGCGGTCTCGTATCGGTTTTGGCGGTTTTTGCGCCGCGCACCGAGCCAGATCAGCGCGTCAATGCATGTTCGGAAACAACGCAAAGGGTATACCGCATTGACTAGTGGTATGGTTGCCGTTGCAGCTGGTGATGCGGGTGAAGCAAGACGGAATGCGCGCCGCGCCGAAGCCTTGTTAACAAGCTCTGCACCGCTAACCAAATTGCTGTCTGCCCAGTCGGCACAATTAGATGGTGATGAAAAAGCGGCGGAACGGTTTTTCACTGAAATGTTAAACGATCCTGAAACCAAATTTCTAGGATTGCGCGGCCTTTTGACGCAAGCGGTCAAAGCAGGCAACCGTGAACGTGCGCTCGAGCTTGCAAATGCAGCCCATACCCTGCAGCCGAAAAGCGAATGGGTCGCGACGACCTTGTTTGAATTGCAATCATCCAGCAATGCCTGGCTGAGTGCGGACCAAACAACAAATGATATGATCCGCCGCAAGCTCATCGAAAAGCCGGATGCAGAGCGTCGTCATGCGGTTATTGCTTTTGAGCTTTCACGTGAGGCAGAGGCTGCTGGAGATAGCGTGAATACACTTAAGCAGCTTCGCAAGGCCAGCGATATTGCGCCTGATTTGATTCCAGCAACTGTTGCTTTGGCGCGCCGACATGTATCAGACAATCAGCACCGCAAGGCGGTTTCGCTGATTGAAAAGACATGGATAAAAAATCCGCATCCAGATTTTCTACAACCATATTGGGATGCGAAAAAAGCCAGCACGGGACTTGCACAAGTTAAGGCGAGTGAAGCGCTTTCTCAAAAGAACCCAGATCATATCGAAAGCCATATTGCGTTGACCCGTGCTGCATTGGCCGCTGAATTATGGGGCGAAGCACGCAAGCATCTTAAAGCTGTGGGTGCCGGTGACGGCCTTGAGCCGCCTGCGGGTGTGTGCCGTATGATGGCTGAGTTAGAAGAGCGGGAAAACGGTGACCTGACAAAAGCACGCGAATGGCTGGTTCGTGCTGGGACCGCAGAAGATGATCCAAAATGGGTATGCGGTTCGTGTGGCAATACGGTTTCGGTTTGGACAGCGCATTGTGGAAACTGTCAGGAATTCGATAGTTATGCGTGGGGTGTGCCGCCGCATAAGTCGGGTCTTGCTTCAACGGAAACCAAAGCGATTTCGGTTTCAGCTGACCCAATTGATGTAACGGTTATATCTAGTGCGCCAGTCGAGGCCGCTAAAGCATCGTGAGCAGTGAGTTGTCATTACCTATTCGAACGTATAACGCGTTCATGGCGGCTGAAGGTCTTTCAAGTAAACTCCGTGATGTTACCAGATCATCTGTGATTGCAGGACTGTCGATAGCGCGCAATCCAGTTGCGCAACAAAACTGGCTCAGGTTCCCTTATTATCACCATGTGTTTGATGATGAGCGTGCAGGCTTTGCGCGCCAGATACGGTATTTTAAAAATATCGCCGACGTCATTAGCATTGATGACGCGGTGGCACTTTTGGAAAGCGACGCGCCTATCGATGGCCGCCATATCTGCATAACATTCGACGATGGTTTTAAAAACTGGATCGAAAATGCAGTGCCAATCTTAGTCGAAGAAAAAGCGGTCGCAGCTTTTTTTGTGGCCGCTGGATACATTGATACAGACTTGAAAGATGATCATGAAAAGCTGTTGGCGTTTTATGACGATGGTCGTCGTTTAATGGAATTTTTAAGCTGGGAAGATTGCCGCACGATGATTGATGCGGGCATGACGATTGGATCGCACAGTGTCGACCATGTTCACCTGATGGATTTATCTGATGCTGAAGCTGAGGATGAGTTGCGTCGATCCAAAGAGCTTATTGAGAAAAATACAGGCGCGCCCTGTAATCATTTTTGTTGTCCGTTTGGACGTGCAGGTATTGATTATGATCCGGCACGTCATCCTGAAATGACCAGACAAGTTGGATATAAATCTTTCCTGACAGGACATCGTGGAGATAATCCAATGGGGACATCTCCATTTGATATAAAGCGCGATCACTTTCTGGCGAATTGGGGAAATTACCAACTTCGCTATTTCCTAGGGACTTCTTGAATATGACGACGACAAAAGGGCAATTGCGCCCGGCATCAATTGATGATGCTCAAGCGATCACAGCGTTTTTGATTTCACTTGGTCTGGTGATGCCCGCATGCGAAGACGCAACCCGCCGTCACTGGCAAGGATTGTGGATCGATAATCCCGCCCTTGCTCATCACACGAACACATCCTTGGGCAGTGTGCTTGAAGATGATGGTGAGATTAAAGGGTTCTTTGGAAACATCCCGCAAGTATCCTGGCTGGGCGATAAACCTGTAACGATATCCAGTGCACGCGCCTGGGCTGTTGATCCTGAGTTTCGTTCTGAGACACCACGCTTGTGCTCTGCATTTTTTGATCAATCTGATGTTGATCTTGTCCTGATTTCATCGGCGAACCCGCCTGCCGGCAAACGATGCCTGGCTTTTGGTGGGGCGAAAATGCCGCAACCAGAATATGACAATATCCTTTACTGGGTCGTGAATGCATCAGGCTTTTTATCGGCGGCGTTCCGCAAGAAAGGCTGCGGATCATTCATGGCATCTATGCTAGGTCTTATGGGGTCGATGCCGCTTGATTTTAATATCAATATTAAAGGGCGAAGACCTTATGGCGCGCTTGATAATTTGACCCCGGTGTCACTCGATGGCGTTGATGCGGTGTTCGATGATCTTTGGATGCGCAAACGCCGCCAGATGCCCGATACCCTATTGG